>CAYPMQ010000399.1:0-2863 GCA_964411625.1 uncultured Ignavibacteriaceae bacterium | reverse complement strand
CTTCCAGGGCACCAACTTCGACATCCTTACATTCTTCTCCTTCATGTGTCTCAGAACCCTGGGATCTAAGTTTCATGGTATAGTATTCATGGGCTATTTGCAGTGCTAGCATGCCAGGAATTTCCGGAGGAGTAATATTGGATGTTCCATGAGTTAGCTCCAGTTCAAAACTTTTAACCACACTTTCCACAAATGGTCCCATTTTATCACGGTCATGACAAAACTGCCAGATGATGAACATGACGACAGATTGTCGAAAAATAGCGGATTCAATTGCTGCAATTCGACCCTGTGTGGTGTTGAGTGGAAACATCATAAATGCTTCTCATTCAACTTTCGACATATTTTATTCTCAGAAGTCTTGAGACTGTTAATCTAACAAAACATAATGAAACAATTCTACAAAGTCGAAACCAATGCCCAGGCGTACCGGGGTTTCAGCCAGCTTTATTTTATCGAGTACTCGCTATTTTCAAGTAAAAAGAGAAAGAGTGAGAGAATTTGCCGTGTCGGCAAATAGTTTAACTCCCGGTAAGCATGCTTTTTTGTATAATTGAATTAGTACATAGTAAATAATTTTTTAAATAGTACTATATGATTGGCATATAGAACTTCTTCAGTCCCACATTGTTTGCAAACAATTGTGTCCTTGGGATTATGTTCCTGGCTGAAAGCTTTTCCCAGTATATTAGTACATTTGTGATGTATCTTTTAGTAATTCAGGAAATCAAAAGTCGGATTGTACTTAAAATTTGGGCTGTAGTTCAAATAATAGCCGGCATCATGTATCTTGGAAATTTTATTCTCAACACTCAAAATTATCCGCTTTGAAAGTGCTTTGGAATACTAAAGCTGTCAATCCAATACAGAACATTCCGTTGGTTGACATATCTTTTGAAAACAGAGCCAGAACCAGTGAGTACAGAATAAATAGGAAGAAGATTTTTGAGTAGTGATATGATTTCCACATTAAATACAAAATAAGCAGGGAAAACAGCACTCCCACCGGAATCCCGAATTCCACAAATACTTCAAGAAAAATATTGTGAGGATAAGTCATCTGATTGATAATCCCAACATCCGGTGTGACAAATCCACCCCATCCTGTACCGATCCACGGATTGGATTTTATAAGATCAAGAGACCGGTTAAACAAAAATGCCCGTGATCTGATACCACCATCACCGCCTTCAATATTAATTGAGATTAGATCATCAATTCTTTCTTTAGATGTCTGAAATTTCAACTGATCTGAAAGAATGATGAGTAAGAACGTAACACAAACAGAACTTATCAGGATAAGATTTTTTCTTAAGCAGAGATGAGACCTGTAATAGATTATCACCCCCGTAAACAGTATAAGAATCAGCCCGAGAATGGATGAACGTAAAGCGGTTAAGTAAGCGGCATATCCTGTAACAATCATCATTATTGCATAAAATAAAATATATTTTTGTTTATCACTGAAAATCAGTGACAGTAATGTTGTGATATATGCCAATCCAAGTATTCTGCCAACAGTAACATGACTAAGTCTTTTGGGTGAAAATGAATAAATAGTCAGATGATCAAAAGGGTAAATAAAAATCACGATAAGTGAAAGAATTATTCCCGCAGTGATGATAAAAATCTGCATCAGCCTGAGTCTGAGAGTATTCAGGGTATGTAAAAGTAAAAGTGAGTAAATGACCAGAGGAAGAACTGAGATCAGGGTGTTAGCAGATTTAAGCAGTCCGAAAACAGGATTAACTGAATAAATCAGGGTGATAAAAGGGTAAAAAACCAATGTTCCGGCAAGAATAACAAACAGTTTAAAATTCTTTTGATATATTAAGCTTTGCATTTTGGCATTATCCGTCTTTAACATCAGAAGGAATCCAGTCATCATTAACAAGAGAACAATTCCTTTGAGTATAAACGAACCCGGTTTGTAATTGGAAATCTGATTTGAGAAAAGACCGGCAAAAAAAACAGTTACGAGGAAGATCTCCCGTATAAAATCCGATTTACTTTTAGCGGACATCAATTTATTAATTAAGAGTATCATTAATGCTTAAAAAATCTCTTTTCCTTTTTCTGTTTATTACTTTTTCAGGAATCGCACAGGTGGTCTGGCTGCCTGTGAACTCCAAAGTCTATGATTTTCTTGATAATCTCGCAATAAAAAAAATAATTGATTATCATGCTGAATTTAAGCCTATTTCCAGAAAAAAAGCCGCCAAATATCTTGCTGATGCAGAAAAAAGAGCTGACTTACTCACCCCAAAAGAAAGAGAGCTGCTTAAATGGTACAAGCTTGAATTTGGTCTTGAGCTGAGAAATGAAGAAAAAAGATATTATGCCTATGATGATCAGGATTCTGCCTTCTCATTTCAGATATCACCAGTAATTGCTTATGAAATTAATAGTTTTGGCGGTAAGAATGGTTATCGTCGGTGGTTTGGGGTCAATTCTTTTGCCACTCATTCTGACTGGTTCGGAATGAGCATTGATATGCGGGATCATGGTGAGTTTGGTGATAATGTTGATAAAGCTAAAAAGTTTACTCCGCAAACGGGCAGAGAAACAATCGGAGTTTCAAACGGGATCGAGTACAGTGATGTACGCGCAGGAATCAGTGTCGATTTCAAATGGGGAAGCATCTCATTTCAGAAAGATTATTTCACTGTTGGAAACGGAAAGTTTGGTCAGCTTATTCATTCTACAAAAGCACCATCTTATCCGTTTTTAAGACTTGAGTTAAATCCTGTTCCGTGGTTGAGATTTAATTACGTTCATGGATTCCTTAACTCGGATTTTATCGATTCAATCGGGTATTATCAGCGCAGCAACCCGATTTATCAGACTGATAAACAGCGGTTTG
>CAYPMQ010000398.1:0-2888 GCA_964411625.1 uncultured Ignavibacteriaceae bacterium | reverse complement strand
AGATCTGACGGTGAAATGTAATAAGGCTCAATCTGCGCCTATCAAAACTGCGGCATTCCGGAGTTTTGAGATTATGTTCTGCATAACACTTGCAGCACTGCTTGCCGCTTTATTGATTCTTGCCTTAAAAAATGGCTGGATGAACAGTGGAGGGACCTGGAACAGGAATAAGAACATCAGCCTGCGTTCCGGAAATTCACCCCCGGAAATTTACGATCTGATATCAGAGGCGGCAATAATCACTGATTGGAGCGGTGAAATATTAAGTATGAACAAAGCCGCCTGTGATCTTACGGGTATAAACAACTCTGAAGCAGGCGATAAGTTAAATATCTCTGCCATACTTACGGTTTATGAAAAACCTCTGAGTATCTTCTTCCATTCAGACCATGTTTCTCATGATTCCGAAACGGGCTGTCTTTTAATGAATGAGCCCGGAGAACTTAAAGGAGCTGAGAATGCGCCCCGGCTGGCAGGAATTTCTGTTTTCAGGCTGAATGACGTTAAATCAGGCAGTCTGTTATTTCTGATTAAGGATCTGACAGCAATGAAAGAGACAGAAATGCAGGCCGCCAATGCAAAAGCACTTTTTCACGGCTTGTTTGAGGACCAGGCCTCAGCCTCTGCAATTTTGAGGATGCCTGATATGGTGATTGAGGAGGCCAGCAAAAACTTTTGCAGGTTTTTCGGAATTGAAAAAGAGAATTGCAAAGAGAGAAACAAGACTATTTATAATTTTGCGGGTTTCCTTGGCCAGTTAACTTCATTACTTTCCGGGATCAACAGCAAAGACACCGTCTTTCAGAATATGGATCTGAAGTTTAGTGATATAAACGGAAACGAACATTACGGGTTGCTTGATATTATTGAAATTAATGCCGGATCAAAGTACCTGGTTCTGAGAATCACCGATGTTACCGAACTTAAACAATCAAAAGATGCCGCTGTTTCATTTGCCGGGATACTTGAATCGATGATAAAATATCTTCCCTTTGATTTCTGGGCACGTGATAGTCAGGAAAAAATGTTTATACAGAGCAATGAAGGCAAGAAAATATGGGGGAATCTTCTTACTCACAGCCTGAATGATGATTTTATTAATGAATCAAACATAAAAAGATGGAGAGAAAATAATAAAAAGGCCTTTGCAGGTGAAGTGGTGTCAGGAGAAGCCTCGTATCTGACAATCAGCGGGGAGATAAGATATTTTTATGAACTGATTGCGCCCTATTTTATAGATGACAGGGTTTCAGGAATACTCGGGATAAACCTTGACATAACTGAGCGAAAAAAAGCCGAGATTGCCACAAAGCTGAGTGAAGAGAAATTCAGGACAATTTTTTATTCGGCAAATGAAGGGATCTGCCTCACCGATGCCGATGATATAATTTCAGAGGTGAATCCCAAATTTCTGGAGATGCTTGGTTATGAGCATGGAGAACTCACTGGCAAATACTTTGATGATCTGATTGTTCCTGAGGAAAGAGTCTATCAGCAGGAGATTAACAATCGCAGGAAAGAAGGAAAATCTGATACCTATGAAAGAAAACTTATAAGTAAAAAGGGTAAAATTATACAGACCCTGATTTCAGCATCCCCTGTATATGGCTCTGATGCTAAATATAACGGCTCGCTTGGAATGATTACAGATATCACCGAACGGAAAATCCACCTTGATGAGATTACAAAGCTTTCAAAAGCCGTTGAAAAAAGCAGCGCAAGTATTGTAATAACTGACCGGTTCGGCAATATTGAGTATGTAAATGCAAGATTCTGCCTTAATTCAGGTTTTACGAAAGAAGAGGTAACCGGAAAAAATGTAAACATAGTGAAATCAGGAGAGATGCCGCGTGAAATTTATACCGATTTATGGGAAACAATTATAAGAGGAGATGATTGGACCGGCGAAATGCTGAATAAAAAGAAAACGGGTGAATTGCACTGGGAACTTGTCGGTATTTCATGTATAAAAAACGAAAAAGGGGAGATTACCAACTATGTGGGGGTCAAAGAAGATATTTCTTATATAAAAGATCTGGTGCATGAACTTGAAGAGGCAAGAAAGAAAGCTGAGGATATCAATCGATTAAAAGCCATATTTTTTGCTAATATGAGCCATGAACTCAGAACTCCCTTCATCGGAATACTTGGTTATGCCGAGATTCTGCTTGAAACACTGGAAAATGAAGAGGAGAAAAAAATGGCGGAGGCAATTCTGAGATTAAGCCGGAGGCTTAAAGATACGCTTAACAAAATTCTGAACCTCACCAAGCTGGAAGTAACTGAAACTGTGGTTGAGCTTCTCGACACTGATGTTTATTATCTGATTCTGGACATTGCCGGGCTGTTTGAACAGACGGCACTTAACAAAGGTCTGTATCTTAGAGTCTGCGAAAAAAATGTTGACACTGTTATAAGATCTGATCAGAAAATACTCACCGAAATATTCGAAAATCTGATTTCAAATGCCGTTAAGTACACTCATGAAGGCGGAATTGAAATTGACTTTTCCCATGAGAATAAATCGCGCGGCACTTATCTTAAGATCAGAATAAAGGATACAGGTATTGGTATCCCAGAAGATAAGACGGAAATTATCTGGGAAGAATTCAGACAGGCGAGCGAAGGATACGGCAGAAACTATGAGGGTACCGGCCTCGGACTTACCATAACCAAAAAGTATGCTGAAATTCTCGGCGGGAAGGTGGAAGTGCACAGCAGACCCGGAACGGGTTCGGTTTTCACCCTTCTGCTTCCGATGTTCTGATCTTATCTTATCTTCCCGATCTTTATCCTTTTACAACACCTATCGGTTTTAATTTTGCGACCTTTAGTGTAATGCCTGCGTTATGCATAACATCCACCACATCCCTGACATCCTTATACGC
>CAYPMQ010000397.1:0-2897 GCA_964411625.1 uncultured Ignavibacteriaceae bacterium | reverse complement strand
CTGCCTGTTGAACTCACATCATTTACTGCGAAAACAAAAAATAACGTTGTTGAGTTATATTGGCAAACCGCAACAGAAATAAATAATTTTGGGTTTGAGGTGCAAAGGTCAAAAATGATCCCCGGTAATGATGAAAATTGGGAAAAAATCGGATTTATTCAGGGTAATGGTACCGTTTACACCCCCCGGGAATATAATTTTACGGACAATGGGGTTTATGGCGGAAATTATGCATACAGACTTAAACAAATCGACATTGACGGAAAATTTGAGTTTAGTCCTGTAGTTGAGGTATCATTTGACAAATTGATCAATGGCTATACACTTTCAAACAATTATCCGAACCCTTTTAATCCATCAACAAATATAAAATTTGCATTTCAGTCAGATACAAAGGCAGAATTAAAAATATTTGATATTGAGGGCAACGAAGTTCAGACTTTATTTAGTGGTCTTGCTGACGGAGGCAGAGTTTACAGCCTTGATTTTGATGCGTCTGGATTAAGCAATGGTTTATATTTTTATAAGTTATCTGCCCCGGGTGTTTCAGAAGTTAAAAAAATGCTTTTACTGAAATAGAATACAGAAAATATTTCATTTGATGAGGCCTGTGATCAAAAAGTTCACAGGCCTTTTTTTATGGTAACCGTATCTAAGTGATAATTAACCAAGTAAGTATCTTATTAGTAATAGCGCCGGAAATAATTAACAACTGAAACTAAAGACTCAGTGTGTTAACTGTTTGAGATATATCCTACAAGTTACAATATTTTTTCTGAATAAGGGTTAATTTATAAGAATGAGTGCCTCAACGAAGTATAAATATAAAGACTTTGTACTTCCTTTTTTAAGTTGAACAATATTCTTCTCTTTTTATAAACAATATTAACATGAAATCTGACTGAAGCATTTGAAAAAGCAATTATATAGTAGCAATTGAATGAGGAGGGCAGTTGAGTTTACATTTGAGAAAAAGACCGGTCGCAAACAAAAAATGTTTACTGACCAGTCTGAATTCCGAAAATTGACCCGAGAAATTTTCTTTCAATTAAAATAATAAACATTATAAAAAAATAACAAGAAAAATCTGCTGTAAGTACTGAAAAATAAAGAATCGTATTCTTTAAATCACAACTTTTGCCGGGTCTTTTAGGTGAGTGAAAAGCGGCGCCATTTTTTTATATTACCTGTGAAGATTTTACGGATAGTTTTTGACCAAAGCACCCGAACAACGTATAAGCATACTGCTCTTTTTTGTGGTACTTCTGCCGGCGGTAATTTATTCAGTATATGAACTGACCTCGGTGAAGGAGGAGGAGGAACTGCTTCAGGAAGTCTATACCAACCAGCTTGAAACTATTCTGTTTTCAGTGAACCAATATACCGAAGATGTGATCTCAAATCTGAGTTTCAGGCTCGATAATGCAGGTGTTTCTGATGATGAGCTGAGACGGACTTTCAGGGAGAAGAGTCCCGTATTTGCGATAATCAAGTATGGTTCTCTCACGGGGGCTCTCAGGATAATTCCTCTTTACCGGCAGGGATATCCGGTGGGGAGGATAAAACCATTTATAGATTCAGTCTCAGGCAGGTTCAGGCAGTTAACAGAGTATAAAAAAGCAGGATACAGAAAGCTTGATGCTTATAGCTTTACCCCTGAGAGCGGATATACGGCAATATTTTTTGTGCCAGATGCTCCTGAACAGGGCTTTGATATCTACGGATTTTTTATCGACTCAGGACTTTTTATCAATGAAGTGCTGGCTCCTAAAATTCAGAATCTTTCGCAGAATGAATTTCTGATGCCGGTTACTGACACCATAAGGACCCGGCTGGTATACCAGAATGACACCACATCAAATATCATTACTGAAATTCATAAAAATCTCTGGCTTCTCCCGGGTTACAAAATCGGAATTGCCAAGAAGGGTGTTTCGATCAGGGATATTGTAAAAGACAGGGTTGATTCGAGCCTGCTTCTTATTCTGATGCTGAATTTTGTTCTGATCTCCGGAGTGATCTTTGTGTTTTATAATATCAGACGCCTTGCAGACCTGGTTAAAATGCGGTCTGATTTTGTATCGAATGTTTCGCACGAGATAAGAACACCTCTGGCGCTTATCAGAATGTTTGCCGAAACTCTCGAGCTTGGCAGGGCAAGGAGCGAGGAGAAAAAGAAGGAGTATATCTCAATCATCTCGAAGGAAACTCAGAGACTTTCGGGAATAGTGAACAGGATCCTCAATTTCTCTCAGATGGAGGCCGGTAAAAGAGCTTTTCACTTCGCCCTCACAGATATAAATGAGACGGTAAGCAACCTCTTTGAGACTTACAAATTTCATCTCCAGAACAACGGATTTTCATTCACTGCATCGTATGCGCCGGATCTGCCCCCTGTTAATGCAGATTCTGAAGCAATCACCGAAGCCGTCATCAATCTTCTGGATAATGCAGTAAAATACAGCAGGGATGTTAAGGAAATAAGCCTGAGAACAGGAAGAAGCGATAAATATCAGTTCATCGAGGTAAGAGACCGCGGAATAGGGATAAAGAAGGAAGATCAGAAAAAGATTTTCGAAAAGTTTTACCGTGTCACTACCGGGCAGTTGCACTCCACCAAAGGATCAGGCCTCGGCCTCTCACTTGTTGACCAGATTGCAAAAGCGCACAAAGGAAGGATTGAAGTCATCAGCTCATACGGCAAAGGCAGCGTGTTCAGGATTTACATGATACAGGAAACAGGAGACAGGAGACAGGATCAAGAAACAGGATACAGGAGTCAGGACACAGGTGACAGGATCAAGAAACAGGAGACGTGATACAGGAAACAGGGGACAGGATACAGGATCAAGAAACAGGAGACATGATACAGGAAACAGGGGACAGGATACAGGATC
>CAYPMQ010000396.1:0-2899 GCA_964411625.1 uncultured Ignavibacteriaceae bacterium | reverse complement strand
GTTCTATGCCTTGGTGAGCCCACCTACACCGAAACGCCCGGTAATTTATATGATATGAATCTCCCGGATGCGCAGATCAATTACGCAAAAAAGCTTATTGCAACAGGCAAACCCGTGGTTCTGATTATGGTTCAGGGCAGGCCAAGAATAATTACCAAAATTGCCGATGCGGTAAATGCAATTCTGGTTGGCTTCCTCCCCGGTATGGAGGGTGGAAAGGCAATAGCTGATGTGCTTTTTGGTGATGTCAATCCGAGCGGCAAACTTCCTGTTACTTACCCCCGTTCAGCAAACGGTATCACATTATATGATTACAAACCGATTGAAAGCTTTGACGTAAATAAATATAACCCTCTGTTCCCGTTCGGGTTCGGATTAAGCTACACAACTTTCACTTATGCAAACCTCAGGTTATCTGTACCGGAAATGACTGAAAATGAAACTCTTAAAGTCAGTGTTGATGTAACCAACTCAGGTAATAGAAAAGGAAAAGAAGTGGTTCAGCTTTATCTCTCAGATCTCTTCGGATCAGTGAGCAGGCCTAATAAACAGCTTAAGGGCTTCGAGAAAATAGAGCTTAATCCCGGTGAAACCAAAACCGTTACATTTGACATTAATAAAAATCACCTCTCTTTTATTGGTCCGGAAAATAAAAGAATTGTAGAAGCGGGCGACTTTAAAATAATGATTGGCGGACTTGAAGCCGGATTCAAACTTAAGAACTGATGGAAGCAGCAGCACACAAAAAAAAGGTTAAAGATTTCTTAAGAATTTTTTCCGGAAGCGTCCTGATGATTTTAATACTTCAGGGCGCTGCTTCCGGACAAGGATTTCTTAAAGTTCAGGGCACCAAAATCATCAACTCAGCCACACAGGAAGAGGTATATCTTAAAGGAGTGGGGCTGGGCGGTTGGTTGCTTCAGGAGGGCTATATGCTTCACACATCTTCTTTTGCTCCTGCACAGTGGCAGATTAAAGCAAAAATCACGGATCTGATAGGTGAGGCTAACACTGAAACTTTCTACGAGACTTACAGACAGAATTATGTCAAAAAGGCTGATATAGACTCCATAAAAAAATGGGGTTTTAACTCGGTAAGACTGCCGTTCCATTATAATCTGTTTGCTGTAAACTCCAATCCCCCGGTTTTTCTTGAAAAGGGATTTCAGATAATTGATTCACTTCTTGCATGGTGTGAGGCTAATCAGCTTTATCTTATTCTGGATATGCATGCTGCACCTGGCGGCCAGAGTAATGAAAATATAAGTGACTACAACCCTGCATACCCATCTCTATGGGAAAGTGAGGCAAACAAGGATCTCACTGTTAAGATCTGGAGAAAAATAGCGGAGAGATATAAAGATAAACAATGGATTGGCGGTTATGACTTGCTTAATGAACCCAAATGGGAGCTCGGTTCAGGCAACGTTCCCTTGAGAAATCTGTATATAAGGCTGACAGACACGATCAGGGCGGTTGATACAAACCACATTGTTTACATTGAAGGCAACTGGTTTGCAACAGATTTTTCGGGGCTTGCCCCTGCCTGGGATGCCCAGATGGTGTACAGCTTCCATAAATACTGGAACAATAATGATCAGGGGTCAATACAGTATCTGGTTGATCTCAGAAATAATACTCAGCGCCCCCTGTGGTTGGGTGAAACGGGTGAGAACTCAAATCACTGGCTCACAACTTTTGCTGAGCTCGTAAAAAACAATAACATAGGCTGGGCTTCGTGGCCACATAAAAAAATTCAGTCGGTTGCAGGGCCTTTATCGGCCACACTCTCACCTCATTACAGAACTCTTCTCAACTACTGGAGCGGTTCAGGACAGCGACCCACCCCTGAGTATGCCTTTAATGCTCTGATGACACAGGCAGAGCTGCTTAAACTTGAAAACTGTACTTTCAACAAGGATTACATAAGAGCACTTCTGGTGCAGCCGTTTTCACAACAGACCGTTTCTTATGCTGAAAATGTTATTCCGGGAACGATTTATGCAGTTGATTACGACATGGGAAGATACGGTGTTGCATATAATGACAACAGTTTCCAGAATGTTGGCGGTAACAGTTACAATTCCGGATTTGAATACAGAAATGACGGTGTTGATATTGAAAAATGCTCTGATCCGGGTTCAAACGGGTATAACGTCGGTTGGACCGAAAACAATGAATGGCTTGCTTACACGGTAAATGTAATGCAGAGCGGCATTTACAATATAAGTTACGGTCTTGCCTCTCCCGGCGGAGGGGGAAGCATCATTGCAATGCTGGGTTCTCAGGTGCTGGGTCAGATTGTAACCGTACCGGCAACAGGTGGCTGGCAGAACTGGGTTACAATTACGGTTGAAGGGGTAAGCCTTCAGGCAGGAACAAACAGGCTTTTGCTTAAATTTTATACCGGTGATTTTAATCTCAGTTATATCGATTTTGTGCTGGTTTCAACTGATGCGGATGAAGAAAAAAATACCCCCGGTGAATTCAGGCTGCTTCAGAATTATCCGAATCCATTTAATCCTGTAACCGCAGTACAATATGAAATTCCCGAACAGGGGTTTGTGTCTGTGAAGGTTTATGATGTGACAGCAAATGAAGTTAAAGTGCTTGAGGAAGGTATTAAAGATCCCGGCAGGCACACGCTGCAGTTTGACGGCAGCGGGCTCCCGAGCGGCACTTACTATATAAAAATGACATCCGGTAACTTTACCTCTGTCAGAAAAGCCGTTCTTCTCAAATAGGTCATCTGGAAATTTTTACTACCTCATATATCTTCGGGTTGGCTTCTTGTAGCAGGGAAGCCCACCCTTCTCCTTAAACCCTGATCATGCATTAGAAATTTTAATATGGGGCTGAAATTCTTCCAAATTCTTAAATAAACTTTCGATCCAAGCCC
>CAYPMQ010000395.1:0-2917 GCA_964411625.1 uncultured Ignavibacteriaceae bacterium | reverse complement strand
TCTTTTGTAACCCATCAGACCGGTTGCGCAGAATTTACAGTCCAGCGGGCACCCCACCTGAGTTGATACACAAAGTGTAACACGATCCTCTTCGGGAATAATCACACACTCAATTTTATGTCCGAGCGAAGTTTCAAGCAGAAGCTTCACTGTTCCCTCAGTCTTTGATTCCTCTGTTCCGACCCATTTCAGCACATTTATTTCTGAACTTTCACTCAGTTTTGCTCTTAAATCTTTTGGGAGATTCAGCATTTCATCAAATGAAACGGTCATTTTGTTATAAATCCAGTTGAAAAGCTGATCTCCGCGGAATTTCTTCTCACCGATTGATTCTGCCCAGCTCTGCAGCTCTTCTAAAGATTTGCCTTTCAGTATCTCTTTTTTAATCATCTTTACTAAGTCTGTACGCCTGTTACAAATTGAATATTACGTTTAATTCCTTTGAGTTTCGCTCTTTTTATGGGTGAACGGTCAAAGAATTTCCTGAATTCTCTCTCTGAGAACCCATCGAACTGTTCTGCCATGAGAGATTTGGTTAATGGTTGTGATTTCCCTCTGCTGTCTTTATAAAGCTGAAAACGGGGTTCAGTGGCCGGTACCGAAAATTTTATATTCCAGGGACAAACATCCTGGCAAATATCGCATCCGAATACCCAGTTATCAAATCTGCCTTCAAATTCATGGGGAATAGAATCAGATTTATTTTCAATTGTCAGATATGATATGCATCTCCCCGCATCTATCACTCGGTCAGCAACTATTGCATCAGTTGGGCACGCATCAATGCAGGCGGTGCATGATCCGCAGTAATCTTCAACCTTGGGGGAGTATTCAAATTCTTTGTTTATGAAGATATTTGCGATAAAAAACCAGCTCCCGATCTCCCTGTTAATGATATTTGAATGTTTACCCATCCAGCCGAGTCCCGCTTTCACCGCCCAGACTTTATCCATCACAGGGCCGGTATCCACATAATAAATTGCCTCGGTATCGGGTTCTATCTCCCTGAACTTCAGAATAAGGGTATCAAGTTTATCCCATATAACATAATGATAATCCTCGCCCCATGCATAAGATGAGACTTTCAGGAGATCAGGATCGTCTGGAAATCCTGCGGCGGGTTTATAATTCAGAGCGAGTGAAATGACTGATTTAACTCCGGGCAGGATCAGCGAGACATCCTCTCTCTTTTCGGTATTTCTCTCCATGTACTCCATCCCTGCATGATATCCACGGTCGAGCCATTGCCTGAGCAAGGAAACTTCACCGGTTAGTTTCTGATATTCAGCAAAACCGGTGAGTGAAAATCCTGCCTCTACGGTAAGGCTCACAACGGTATCGTTATCAAGTTTCTTACCAGTTGGCAAAAAGTTTTTCCTCCGGAATAATTACAAAGATATCACCGTCTTTTACCTCAGTCTCATAGACTTTCAATTTACTGAATCCTGATTTTGCTTTCCCTGTTTCCAGGTCGAACATCCAGCCGTGGGAGGGGCAGACAACGCAATCCTCTTCGATAAAACCATCGTGGATAATTGAGGCCTTCTGATGCGGACAGATGTTTGAGAATGCATGAATTCTGCCGTCAATCTTAAATACTGCAATATCGTAATCACGGGTGCTGAATCTTTTGCCTTCTTTTTCATACAAATCTGAAACCCTGCACACCTTTACTCTTGTCATGAGAAATCAACTCTCTCGTAGATGTAGGATTTTTCCTTTTTCACTTTTATAAGCCCGCCATCGGGGTCATGTTCAAGAAAAAGGAAAAAATTATCCTCAAGGGCACGGGGCAGCAGTTCTTTTTTCTCGGAAAGAGTTACAAGGGGCTGAAGATCATATCCCATTATGTAGGCAAGATTAAGATGTCCTGCTGTGGGAATCAGGTCTGCGCAATAGAAAATTGTTCTGTTTCCGTCAGAAATTTCCAGAACCTGCTGACCAAAAGTGTGTCCGTTAAGTGTCACAATTTTAAGTTCAGGGGTGAGGAAAAAATCAAGGTCATCGGTAAATTTCAGAACTCCGGCTTCTGCAAGAGGTTCAAAATTTTCTTTAATGTAGCTGCCGCGGTCACGTTCTGAAGGATTCATGCCCCACTCAAAATTCTGTTTCCTGACATGATATACTGCATTCGGGAAAGCAGGCACAGGTTTCCCTTCCTGAATATTGGTTGACCCGCCTGTATGATCAAAATGCAGATGGGTTAGAAAGACATCCGTTATATCACCGGGTTTTACTCCGAGTGATGCAAGCGATGACCCGGTTGAGTGAATATCCTGCCTGATATCATATATACCGATGGTCTTTTCATCCCATTTCTGACCCATACCTGTATCAACAAGAACCTTGCGGTTATCAAATTCTATAAGAAGTCCTCTTGTTGCGAGTTTTATTCTGTTGGAGGAATCGGGCGGATTAGACTTCTGCCAGAGATTCCTTGGAATGATCCCGAACATTGCACCGCCATCAAGCGCAAAAAAACCGTGTTCAACAACCGAGAGTTTTAATTTTCCGATTTGCATATTTTTTTCCAAATATTAATTTGCAGATATATAATTTAAAAAACCAATAAATTTCCTGAAAGTTTACAATCCGGATGTCTGAAAAATTTGATCATATTGTTGTTGGCGAAGGTTTTGGAGGTGTTGCATGTGCAGTTATTCTCCGAAAGATCTTCAAGAAGAAAGTCGCCCTTGTTTTTGATAACGGAGGCAACAAAGGGCGCTATGATAAAAACGATAAAATGGTATGGCTGCAAGATTACGGGATATATTCTTTCGGAGAGGTCGAATACGGTACGAGGCTAAGGGAAATCATTGATTTTGTGACAGGGAAAAGAGTGAAATGGGAAAAATATCCTTCGAAATACGAGAAGGTGTATTTCCCCAATTTTTCTTATGAGTTTAATGAGTTGTTT
>CAYPMQ010000394.1:0-2919 GCA_964411625.1 uncultured Ignavibacteriaceae bacterium | reverse complement strand
TCTGTTAATTTTTTCTTGTTTATCAGCTGCTGAACGAATCTTAAGCCGCCCCATGGTGTTACTGCTTTATCACTATATTCAAGCGGTAGTGTCTGCACTTTTTGAGTGGCTTTCTTCATGGCGCCATCTTTTTGGTTTATTTATACTTACACAAAAGTACCGCGTTTTATCGAATTTTTAGGGTTTAATAAAAAAATATCCTATCAATAGTCATTAACCCGTTAACAAAGTTCTTCCTGCCCTTAAATCACACCATCGGTGGTTGTAAATACAATATATGTAGGAGATATCTAGGAGTTTGTTATATTTACACTCTCAATTTTTGAATTTATGAGAATTACTGATATAATCGAAATTGCAAAATCTGCGGGTTCAGTACTGAAGGAGGGCTTCGGTAAGAACTTCCGGATTGAATACAAAACGAACGAATCCAACCTGGTAACCGAGTATGACAAAAAATCGGAATCGGTCATCATGGAATACATTTCTAAAAAATATCCTACTCACGCAATCCTTACTGAAGAAAGCGGAAGCTTTGCCGGGTCATCAGATTACACCTGGGTCATAGATCCGCTTGACGGAACCACAAACTTTGCGCATGGCTTTCCCGTATTCTCAGTTTCTATAGGAGTGGTAAGGGGAACTGAAGTGATAGCCGGATGTGTTTACGACGTCATGAGAGATGATCTCTATTTTGCCGAGAAGGGCGCAGGCTGTTACAGGAATGACACAAAACTGACGGTTTCATCAAAAGATAAAGTAGCTCATTCTCTGCTGGTTACAGGTTTTCCCTATGATGTGGCAAATAACCCCTATAATGCAGCGGGTATTTTCAGTGAATTCCTGAAACATGCAAGGGGTATCAGAAGGCTGGGTTCTGCAGCAATAGATTTTTGTTTTGTTGCTTCAGGTGCCTTTGACGGATTCTGGGAAGTGCATCTCAATCCGTGGGATATCTGCGCCGGAAGGCTGCTTGTAGAGGAAGCGGGAGGCATTGTAACAGATTTTTACGGAAACGATAATGAACTTTTCCCAAAACAGATCCTTGCTACAAACGGAATTGTTCACAGTGAGATGATTAATATTATTAAAGCCGGATTCAGACCGGATCATACCGTCTATCCGTTTCTGGAACCGCACCAAAAGAATTAATACCATGAATTTCAGGATTCAGATTACATTTGAGGCTGAATAAAAAAAGATTACTAAAGGATTCCTTAAATAACTAACGCAGAGTTTTACTCTGTTAAATAACTAAACAAATGAGGAGAAATAAATATGCGTAAACTTCTATTCACTGCAGTAATATTTGGTCTTATGGCCATTACTGCTTCTGCTCAGGATGCGTTTAAATTAGGTGTTGAAAATGAGAAATCAGGCGGTTATGCCCGTGTTATGAGCATGGGTGGTGAAAATGGCGGTCAGAGATTCCTGATCGACCCCACAAACATTGCAATAAACCCTGCATTTGCTAATGTCTATGACAATTTCTTATTCGGTGACTTAGGAACCACAGTTGCCGCAGATAATGACGGAGACGGTCAGTTTGCAGCTTTCAATTTAAGAATTAAAAAAGGATTCTCACTTGGTGTGCTCCTTGCGAGGAATGATTATAATCAAATGGGCATCAGCAACCTCGGAATGGGTAATATGGCTGCAAATCAGTTAAACAATATAGGCGGTTTACCGGGCAATACTGCTCCTACTCTTGATAACAACCTTACCGTTTTTGGTGCTTATCAGCTTAGCGAGCAACTCCACCTTGGACTCGCTGTTGCTTATGCCTCAGCAGTTAACAATACAAAACCTGCCGCAGGAACCGAAGCAAAAGGCTCAACCTCACAGTTTGGTCTTAATGCCGGCTTACTTGCTTTCTTAAACAAAGGACAGGTTCTTGATATTGCAGCTAATTTCGTAACTGCCGGTGCCGCCTCAGAGGGTACAACAAAAGACGAAGTATCACATTCAGAGATCGCTCTTGATGCAAGATATTTCCACTCCTTAAATTCAAGAGTAACACTCGTTCCAGTAGTTGGTTTCCAGACCATGAGCGGAACATACAAAAAAGCAGGAACCAGTACTGACTTACCGTCAATGACGGGTCTTGGTATCGGTCTTGGCTTAAACTACATGGCTAACGAAGATATTCTCCTCGTTGGTGGTGTAACCTTAGGCTACAACTCAGAAACTACAAAATCAACTGCTAACGCTCCTGAATTATCAACTTCAACCCTCATATTCCCCGCATGGAATATCGGTGCAGAATGGTATTTACTTGACTGGTTAAAAGGCAGAATCGGTTATGCTTCAGCTACCTGGAAAAGAACAACTGAAACAGCCGCTTCAGCTACAACCAAAAACGAAAATACCTTCAATCTTCAGGACAGAACCGGTATGACCCTCGGTGTTGGCTTCAAATTCGGAAGCTTTAACCTTGATATGACTGTTAACGATGAAATCGTAAGACAGGGCTTCAACAACATCGGCGGCGGTAAAGCTACATTTGCTCACGTTTCAGCAAGCTACGCTTTATAATCCATCCTGATTATATTATAAAAAAAAGAGCTGTCTGAACAAGACAGCTCTTTTTGTTTTAATATCTCCCTGGATAATCACACTTGATTTCTGTTACCTATCAAAAGAATGTGAAATGAAATATTTTTTTATCTCCTCCCATTCAAATTCCCTGCAGTTTGATCTGTTCCAGAGCCCCTCTTCAGGTATATTTTTCGTCTTAGGTCCGCACTTAAACTCTTTACCGTCCTGCAGAATAACCGCCCAGTTGAGATTCACATTACGGTTTTTAGCTTTTTTCGCATAAGGCTCACCGGAGGCGCCGATATAAACCTTTTCTATTGGAACATCAAAAGATTCTTCTTCGCAAATCAGGTCAGCAATTTCAAGAAAAAAGTCTTCACC
>CAYPMQ010000393.1:0-2925 GCA_964411625.1 uncultured Ignavibacteriaceae bacterium | reverse complement strand
GATAAAATCATAAAAGGGATGGTTCTGGATGGCGGCAAACCGATTATAGACTGGCAGGATAAGAGTAATATCACGGGTAAAATGCTCATAGATATTGGTGATTATCTTATAGATGAAGTCCGTAACAAATTCTCGATCACTCTCGGCTATGATGAGATAGACGATATAGCAGACCGATGCCTGGATGTGGCAAGACGGAGATACAAAGAATGACCAGAGCACTGAACTTTGGCAGCAAGGTGATTGAATACCGCCTTGAGTTTTCACAAAGAAAAACACTCGGAATAACGGTGACTCCTGAACTTGAGGTAAAGGTTAAAGCGCCCATTGGGGCAACCGAGGAAAATATAAATAAAATCATTCTCAAACGCGCTCCGTGGATTCTCAAACAACAAAGTTTGTTTCTGGCTTATTATCCTAAACAGGAACCAAGGCAATATATCAGCGGTGAAACGCATTTTTACCTTGGCAGGCAATATCGCCTGAAAGTGATCAAAGGTGATGAGGATTCTGTTAAACTCACCGGGCGGTTTATTAATGTTACACGCTCTGAAAAAAGTGATGTGAAGGTTCTGCTTGAAAACTGGTACCTCGGGCACGCAGAAACGAAATTCAGGGAATACTGTGATGAGTGGAGCGGTCGGTTTTCAAAATACAATGTTAAGCCCGAAGAAATAATAATTAAACCAATGAGCAGGCGCTGGGGAAGCTGCTCTGCAAAGGGGCGGATAATTCTTAATCCCGAGCTGATAAAAGCACCTAAAGGCTGCATTGAGTATGTCATAGTTCATGAACTTTGTCATCTGGTTCATTTCCGTCACAATGCAAAGTTTATGGCACTTCAGTCAAAGATGCTCCCTTCTTGGGAAAAGTGGAAAGAGAGACTTGAAAGGTTTCTGGCATGACCCTGCCAGATTCATAAGTTAAAAAGTCAGGAAAGAAAATTAAAACTGCTCTTCACTGCTGATCAATAAAAGTCAGACGGTGCTGAGGATTAATTCCTGTAATCTGCATATAACTAATCGGTTCCTGCGGGCTGTAAAAATTGTTTTCCTCCGTTCACAGTTTTTCTCATTTCTGATTCTTCAGCCAATTAAATAAAAAACGCAGAGTGTGAGAGTTAAATGGCGTAACCATCATTACACCTGAAGCGATTAAATTTTTCCTTATGAACGGCTTCGAAAATCATTAGCCCTCGGCAGACTCTGATTCATCCCGTCTCTGAAATCTTATACACTCAGATCCTCAAAAAAAATTAATCTTCACTGCAGTTCCGCTGATTCTGCCTCCTTGCAAAAAATGTTGATAAATAATTATATTTAGTTCTTTAAGTCAGTATTAAAACAGAGTTTATCCGATATGCCCGCAATACCTGAATTTGAACTCAGATGGAACGCAATTCTGAGTAAAACCGGTCTCATTGATACATTTCTCAGAAATGGAGGGGAGTTCCTTGGAAATGGCTGGGATGAGTTATTTGCCGATGCCAAGCAGCTCTTAAGGGCCGAAAATGACGGCCTGCTGAGGGGCATCCTCATAAAACAGGTCTTTTTAAGGCAGGGAGAAATTTATTATAACAGTGGAGATTATGAAGCAGCACTTCAAAATTTTACCACACTCATTGATATGTTCCCTGATTATCAGGATGCTTATTACGCCAGAGGCCTCTGTTTTTATGATCTTGAATTATTTGACGAAGCAATTGGTGAATTCACTCAGGCTATTGAACTGTACTCTGAATGTTCTGACTTTTATCATCAAAGAGGAAATGCCTTAAAGGAAAAGGGTGAAGACCTTGAAAAAGTAATGGCTGATTATAATAGGGCTATTGAAATTAATCCGGATAATCCTGAATTTTATTACAGCCGTGGCTGCCTTAAACTTGAAACGGGAGATTATAAAGATGCACTCGGTGATTTCGATAACGCAATAGAAGACGGATACATTAACTCCATGAGTCTTTTTTGGAGGGCTTTAACCAAAGTAAATCTTGAAGATTTTAACGGGGCAATTGAGGATGCCGATCTGGCACTCCGGCTTGATGAAAAAAATCTCGAAGCGAGAGCACTCAGGGCAGAATTGCTCTTTAATCTCAGAAGAATTGATGAGGCATTTATTGATTATTCTGAAATTGCAAAAAAAAATCCAATGTTTCATCTGCCATGGTATAAGCTGGCAATGATTGAATTTGAAAAAGAAAATTATAAAGAAGCGCTTAAAAATATCTCTTTTGCAATTACCATGAACATAAGTGAAGCGTCATATTATAATCTGAAGGGAAAAATATATCTTAATCTTGAAAATAACGTCAAGGCTGCTTCTGAATTCAAAAAAGCATTAAAGTACAAACCCGGAGATCCTGAATTAATGTGCAATCTTGCCGAAGCTTACATCAGGAATGGTAAACTTATAATTGCCGCTGAAACCCTGGCAAAAGTTAAAAAGTCACACTGCGGGTATCCCGAGGCCAATTATCTGGATGCATACATCTTTTTTCTTACCGGCAATCATGAATCCGCAATCAAATACTGTTCAAAAACCCTTCAATCAAAGCCCGAACACTATAAGGCTTTGTATCTGAGAGGAATATCCAAGCTCAATATTGAAGATATGAAAGGAGCAGAGGAAGATCTTACACAGGCATTGAAAATCTATTCGCCTGAAGGCGACATAGCCCATCAGGTCAGGTTGATCATTGAAAATGAAAAGCCTCCCCGGAAAGCTTAAAGCTGCATTTCATCATCTGAGGTTGCCGAAGGGGGGTAACCCCTGTCCGTATTTAAGATGTGATGATAATTCCGGCTCTAACTCCCCGGATATAATCGCTCAGTGCGGATGAATTATTCTCCCTCTTTCATATTTCACATTCCTTTTGTAAATTCTGTTTTCCTTACAACGGATTATAAATGCAATCAGACAATCATC
>CAYPMQ010000392.1:0-2938 GCA_964411625.1 uncultured Ignavibacteriaceae bacterium | reverse complement strand
GTGTGGTTACATGTTTTCCTTTACTGGTGCTCTCACTTACAGAACCCGTTGCCATTACCTCTCTGCCCGCAAGCTTGTTGATGAGAGTTGATTTACCAACACCTGATGAGCCCAGGAAACAATAAGTTTTTCCGGTTTCAATGATTTTTTTTAGTTCTTCGAATCCGGTACCGGTCAGACTGCTTACCGGGAACAGATCCAGCCCGCTGTGCCTTTTCATAATACTGCCGGTGATCCCACTCAGCCTATCCTGATCAACGAGGTCGGTTTTAGTAAGTACAATCACGGGGTCAACTCCCGCTGTGTAGCAGATAGAGAGATATCTTTCCAGTCTGTTCAGATTAAAATCACGGTCAGCAGCCTGTACAAGAAAAGCCGTATCAATATTTGCAGCAATAATCTGACTCTCCCCCGCGGCAGATGCTCCGCTCCTTGTCAGGACAGATCTTCTCGGGAGCACACTGTGTATAACCGCAAAATTGTGTTCATAAGTGGTAAGGAGCACCCAGTCACCCACCGCAGGGAAGTCTTCCCTTGAAACGGCAGAAAAACGTAGGTTACCGGTAACCTCGGCATCAAATTCACCCTGTTCAGTGATAACAATGTATCTTTCTTTGTGCTCTGTTATTACCCGGCCCGGTGTGAAGTTTGTGAGGTTGTTTTCGGATATATATGATTGTAATTCGGTAGTAAAGCGCGGTTCATTCAGGTTCATTAGCGGTCTTTGAATTTTTTTATATGTAAAATTAATAAAAAATATATTTCCCGACTCGAAAAGAACTTGTTAATTTTTCATTAAACGCTTCAGTATCCGAAACCGGATTACCTTTTAACAATAAAGTCTCTGCATTTATTTATTCCAACCTCTTACTGATTCCGAGGTAAAAACCGTTGCTGTCATGAGAAGGATTTCTTTCCTCTCCCTCAATATTTCCGTTTGAAATGTGAAGGTGCTTTATACTGAATGAAACTGAAATACTGCGGGAGATAAAAATATCTGCTCCTATTCCATATTTTGTAATGCCGTTAAGATTTAGTCCTCTCCGGCCGTCTCTGTCAGTTGGGAGCGGGAACTCAGAGAAGGTATATACCAATCCCCCACCTGATTCAAAATAAAGTTTCCATGTGTCATTACTAACGGGATAAAATCTGAAAAAGGGTCTCACCGCAAATCCTGTCGTGCTGTTAAAATCGTCGGCAGGAAAAAGCACAGAAAACTCCACTCCAACTGAAAGAAAATTCCTTAGCTTATAATTTATCCCGGTGTTATTATGCGGCATAAAAGTTTCGGGGTATTTATAACCCCATGAAAGACCGGCATCGTTGTAAAAACTCAGTTTACCGGCAGCAGAGGAATCATTATGTGTGAGCAAGAGTAAAACACCTGCTGCTGAAGCGGGAAGGAGAAAGCCCATTGATGAGTGAAGTTTCAGCGGATCAAACCCGAGCGGATTATTGTACCATGTATCACCCGGCCAGTACTGAGCCTGCGAATCGGGTGCCATCATTAAAACAACTATAATTATCAGATAAACAGGATAATTTCTCATTAAATCTCTGAAATAATTAATTAATACTTAAAATACACTTCCGTGATGGAAAGAATGTAATTAAAAAGCAGCATTTCATGAAAACTAATCATAATTTTAAGACCGGGAAAGGAAGAAACTAAAACCTGAATAGAATATTAATAAAATATCAGCTGAGAAAAGTGAATTTTTCAGACTTGTGTTTAAATTAAAGCGTCCCAAATTAAGATATGTGTTACCACTCAATTCCCTTGTTAAATCTGCAATTTAGGATTAAATTTAAAGTTTATTTATTCTGGAAAAAAATGAACAATATTCGCAATTTCTGCATTATAGCACACATTGATCACGGTAAATCCACCATTGCCGACAGGCTCCTTGAGTACACCGGTACAATCTCAGCCCGGGAAGCCAAAGACCAGATTCTTGACAGTATGGATCTCGAGAGGGAGCGCGGAATTACCATCAAATCACATGCTATTGCCATGGAATATAAAGCGAAAGATGGTAATGTTTACGCTCTGAACCTGATTGATACTCCCGGCCACGTTGACTTTACTTATGAAGTTTCACGCTCGCTCGCAGCATGCGAAGGAGCACTGCTTATAGTTGATGCTTCTCAGGGCGTTGAAGCGCAGACAATCAGTAATCTGTATCTGGCAATAGATGCAGGGCTCGAAATTATACCGGTTCTTAATAAAATAGATCTGCCAGGAGCAGAACCCGATAAAATAAAGGCACAGGTGATAGATCTCCTGGGTTGCAAGGATGAAGAGATAATTCTTGCGTCTGCAAAAGCCAACATCGGTATCGAAGATATTCTTGAAACAATAGTAAAAGTTATTCCTCCGCCTGCGGGCGAGAGTTCACTCCCTCTTCAGGCTCTGATTTTTGACTCTGTTTTCGATCCTTACAGAGGCGCCATTGCTTACATCAGGGTTAAAAACGGGGTAATTAAAGAAAAAGACAAGATCAGATTTTTTGCACATGACAAAATATACGAAGCAGAGGAAGTAGGTGTTCTTAGGCTTAACAAAATCAGAACGGGAACGCTCAAGGCAGGTGAAGTAGGTTATCTGATCGGTGGTATAAAGGATGTGCATGATACCAAAGTGGGTGATACGATAACTCTTTACAGGAACGGAGCCGAGCATCCGCTGCCGGGATATAAAGAAATAAAACCGATGGTTTACAGCGGTCTCTACCCAACAAATACCGAGCAGTACGAAGAGCTTCGCGATGCGCTCGATAAATACCGCCTCAATGATGCAGCACTGGTCTTTGAACCGGAAACATCGGCTGCGCTGGGATTCGGATTCAGATGCGGATTTCTCGGCATGCTGCACATGGAAATTGTACAGGAGAGACTTTACAGAGAGTTTAATCAGGCCATCATCACAACCCTGCCC
>CAYPMQ010000391.1:0-2955 GCA_964411625.1 uncultured Ignavibacteriaceae bacterium | reverse complement strand
GTTCAGAGTTCGCTGTGTCATGGCTTTGTCCTTAAATTAGTTTTTTGGTAACCCTGATTTACGATGCAGCGAACTTTTTTATTTTTTCTTTCGGTTCGGTAACTTTTTTTATGATGTAATTCACGTCACAGTGATGGCATTGAAGAAATAAAATAAAGTTTAATTATATTCATACTTTAACACAAAAGTTTTTAAGAAATGCAATGAGTTCATTAAGACTAATCCCGTTATACATATTATTACTTTTTCTCATACCATCCGGGCTGATCAGACCACAATATTATCCTGATCAGAAATCGGTCAGCTATACAGATTCATTATATGCCGGCTTTGAATCTTCAGAAGGCGTGAAACTGAGTGATGACGGGAAATCAATTGTTCTGAATGAAGGAGTTACAGAAGGGTATTTTATACTGAAGCCTCAGTCAGTGCCTGAGTACTTCAATCAGGGTCTTCCATCATATAACGGGAAGTCAGGCGGAGAAGAAAGTGCATTCAAAGTTCAGATGCGGTTTCCTTACGGCAGCACCTGGTCACCCTGGCTTACGGTGGGTTACTGGAAAAACAATATCTGGTCATCTTATGGTACAACCTCATACGGAGGCGGCCTTGTTGACGTGGATTACGTTAAACTCAATTCTTACACTAAGTCATGGCAGTTCAAAGTTATTCTCAAGAGAACCTCGGCTGATAAGCCAACACCATCAATTCACAAACTTGCCTTTGTTGTCAGTGATTCAAGAACAACTTCAAACGTTAATATTACCCGGATTGTAAATGATAATCCGGCTGCAATTTTTCAGCCGACAACCTTCATATATCAGTACGGCGTTGATCCTGACATAGGTGGTGATATCTGTTCTCCCACATCAGTTTCAATGGTTCTTAAAAGTTATAACATTGAAGTTAATCCCAGAGATTTTGCACTTTCAACGTATGATCCCTATTGGGAGCTTTTTGGAGTATGGCCGCGTGTTGTTCAGAATGCTTCGGAGTACGGACTTGACGGAACAGTTACCAGATACAGAACCTGGAGCGAAGCAAGAGCCGTTCTCGCAGCAGGTGGAAGAATTGTGATGTCTATAGGACAGCCGCTTTATGCTGGACACCTTCTTATGCTTGCAGGCTTTACGTCTGACGGAAAACCTATTGTTCATGACCCTGGAAAAAGTGAGGGTTATTCTTATGTTTATAATAAAACAGATCTCAGCAGGGCGTGGTTTTCAAAGGGGGGAATCTCTTACACCTTCTACCCCGAAGGAAATGTACCCTCATCAGCAGGTGATGAAAACAATTCAGTTATTTCTCCTGATAAATTCGTTCTGTATCAGAATTATCCTAATCCTTTTAATCCTGAAACAAAAATTACTTTCACCCTTCCAGTAACAGGATATGTGAATCTTTCGGTTTACAATATGGCCGGTGAGGCGGTTAAAGTCCTTGTTGACAGGGTAGTTGATGCCGGAGATCATTCAGTGAATTTTTATTCAGCTGAACTTCCTTCAGGGGTATATATTTACAGGATATCGGCAGGTGAATTTAATAAAAGCATGAAAATGATTCTTTTGAAATAATTCATTTATGAACGGGGAATTATGATCAGTCGGTTTTTTTAATTCCGGGCAGTGTAAATCTGAACTTGCTGCCCTGATTTAATCCGCTTTCAACCCAGATTCTTCCTCCGTGTCTCTCAACGAGTTCTTTGCATAATCCAAGCCCGAGTCCGGTGCCTTTTTCTCCCTCGGTGCCTTTTCGTGATTTTATCTTATTGATATTAAAAATGGAATTGGCTATATCAGGCTCCATCCCAACACCTGTATCTTCAACGGAGAGACATATTTTCTCTTCCACTTTTTCCGGGCATGCGTTAAAGAAGATTAATCCCCCCGGAATTGAATATTTTATGGCATTATTAAGCAGATTCCTGATAAGAATCTGGAATATTTGTTTATCAGCCATGATCTCATGTTCATCTCCCACATTGTTTTTGACCACAAGATTTTTATTTGCAATCTGGTTTTCATACAAACTGATCACATTATCAATTATATCCCGTGCCCGGATAGGTTCCGGATTAAATGACAGGCGTCCTGTTGTTGCGGCAGAAAGGTGAAGCAGATTTTCAACCAGATCATAAGTCCTTTTTGCGGTTGTATCCATGTTTTTGATGAATTCAAGCCGCTCTTCAGAACTCAACTCATGGTAGTTTTCTCTGAGAATTGAGGATATTCCTGTAAGAACCTGAAACGGACTTCTGAGATCGTGAGCAATAATTGAAAAGAGTTTATCTTTTGCATCATTCGATTCCTGCAGTTCTGAATTTTTTAACTCAAGTTCATCAGTCTGGCCCTTAATCAGGGTGTTTTTTTCTTCGAGCAGGAGATTTATTCTATGCAGCTTTTTATTAAATCTGAACAGAAAAATTGCGGTAACTGCCAGCAGGAGGAGTATTATACCGGCGGCACTGAGATAAATTTTTTGCGTTTCATTTTCAAACCTCTGTTCTTCCAGTTCTTTTTGATATTTCTGAAATGTAAATTTATTTTTCAAACCTGAAAGCCTTTTCTGCATCTCCTCATTTTCTATCTCCTCTTTGAACTTAAGGTGATTCTGAAGTGCTGTGAGTGCATCCCTGGTATTACCTGATTCACGGTATCCTTCAGATAGAGTTTTATTAGCATCTCTGAGTATTGCCTTGAAGTTATATTCTTCCGCTATATCAAGAGCCTTCTTAACATGGGTTATTGCAGCAGGGTAATTCTTATTTCCAAGATTTACATTGCCCAGACCCATTTCTGCCTCCGCTATTCTGAGGAGTATGTTTTTGCTGATAGCCAGATTCAGCATCTGACGGAAATAGTTCTCTGCTGCAGGGTAATTCTTTATTTCGAGATATGTAAGACCAATACCCTTGAAACAGATAATCTGACCTTCAACTGCCTTGCTAGTAGTATA
>CAYPMQ010000390.1:0-2962 GCA_964411625.1 uncultured Ignavibacteriaceae bacterium | reverse complement strand
CCCACCCCGATGGGTGGGGTTACCCGATTCTCATCACAGGGGCGGTCATTTGCGGGATGGTGTCACCTTTGTACCAGATTCCTTCAAGGAACAGGCCACTGGGTGGTGCGGTGTATTCGGCAGGTTTATTTGTTTTCTTCTCAAGAAAATCTCTGACTTCATCTTTGCTCAGACTCCCCCTTCCAACTTCTGCTAAAACACCGACCATCCTTCTGACTTGTTTCCATAAAAAGTGTGAGCCCACAACTCTTATAAGAATTAAGGATCCTTCAGTTTTTATTTCAAAGTCGGATATCAGAACTTTTGTTGAGACGTCATCTTCACTTAGTGATTTGTCTGTGAATGAGGCGAAGTCATTAAATCCGATGAAATTTAGCGATGCCTCAGACATGGCATCAACATTAAGACTATCTTTTATCCACCATACAAAGTTTTTTGCGAATGCCGTTCTTCTTGTGCTGATCTGGTAAATATAGCTTCTTTTTACGGCATGATGCCTTGCATGAAAATCTTTGCCAACTTCCATGACTCTGAGGATATTTATATCAGCAGGGAGAAGGTCATTGAATTTTAGCTGTAATTTTGCCGGGGGAATGAATTTGTTTGCATCGAGATGGGCAGTCATGTTCAGGGCGTGGACTCCTGCATCGGTTCTTCCTCCGCCCTGAATATCAATTTTTTCTGTTCCGAATATTTCGTAGCCGGCTCTGTATAGGGTGCCCTGCACAGTTTTTTGATTCTGCTGAACCTGCCAGCCTCTGTATCGGGTTCCTTCAAATTCAAGATTTATAAGATAACGGGGCATTAAAGTGTTTTTTCTGCCTCGGCGTAAGAATCGCTTGTCTCGTAAACTTTAACTCTCACGACCTTTATATTACCGGGCAGTCCGGCACCGGCAATTTTACCGCACATATATAATGAAATATTCTCAACGGAGCTCTGAAAATCAACTACAACCTTTTTAGTGGGGAATCCTTCCAGCAGCTTAATTAATTCATGATCGTTTTTGTAAACCATGAAAGCGTGATCGAGTTCTTCAACCACGGGGTTTATAATCTTTTTCAGATCGTAAAAATCAATAAGAAATCCGTTTTCATCTATATCGCCTTCAACTTCGACATACATCCGGTAGGAATGACCGTGTAAATTTATACATTTGCCCTGGTGAAAGGGGAGTCTGTGCCCCATTTCCCAATGAAAAGATTTTGATACTTTCATTATACTCCTTTAGTGGCCGGGTCCCAGATAAATTTATGCATCTGAAGCTGGAACCTCACATTTAATTTGTCTTCCAACATCCAGTCAACAATGTTAACCGGTTCTATTGAGCCGAACACAGGTGAAAATAGCACGATGCACTTTTTATTAAGTTCGTACTGCTCAATCATCTGTTTTGACCATTCGTAATCTTCTCTTGACCCTATGACAAACTTAACCTCATCAAAATCCTTGAGATAATTTATGTTGTCATAGTGATTTTTCTTGGTCATTTTGCTCGACGGACATTTAAGGTCCATTATAACCTTTACGCGGGGATCAATATTCTTTATCGGAAGGCTTCCGCCGGTCTCAATCATCACTTCATAGCCAAGATTACAGAGCTCTCTCATAAGAGGAATGCATTCTTTCTGAATGAGCGGTTCACCGCCGGTAACTTCAACCAGATTGCATCCGTATTTTTTCACGTCCTCAATGACCTGCTCAAGCGACATATCCTTTCCTTCATAGAAAGCATACTCTGTATCGCAGTAGGTGCATCGCAGATTACAATAAGTCAGTCTAATAAAAACGCAGGGCAGTCCGGCTTTTGTGCCTTCACCCTGAATTGAAAAATATATCTCGTTAATTTTCAGCATAAACTCTTAAAATAAATCAATCCCAAATATAACAAAAATTGTGCCGATAGTTGTTCAGAATCTTACTCAGGGCATTCAGAGGTTGCTATTGTCCGCCAAAAAACCAAAGCAATGCTCCCGGAATTCTTTTTGCCCAAGCGGGTTCGTTGTGTTCTGCATCCTTATCGATCAACACAGTATAATCTTTCCCTTCGGTATAGCCGAGTGAGTTCAAGGCTTTGATCATGGCATCCAGACCCGGCTGCAGTCTTGATTCAAGACCCGCCCCACCGTTATCAAAATAAAAACGCAGATCCTTTTTGTCTCCTTTGTAATCCGTGACCAACCTGACAACGTCGAGCCATTCAATTTTAAATGCAGGAGAAAAGCAGAGGGCACCAGAGAATAGCCCGGGATAATTCCAGGCTAGCAGAAATGAGATTGTGCCGCCGGCAGATGACCCGCCGGTAAACAGGTTTTCGCGGCCTTCTTTTATTCTGAATTCTTTCCTGAGCAGCGGTAAAACCACGTCAGCAACATATTCCATAAAAGCGGTGTTTGTATCACCCGGCGTATATTCTTTGGACCTGGCTCTGCTGTTGTAAAGGCCGGCTATAACCATTTCGGGAATTTTGCCGGAACGCATCAGAGAATCGGCTGCTTCATCAATTTGCCAGTCAATTCCTAATGCAGATGTTGAAGGGTCAAAGATATTCTGACCGTCATGCATCAGGAGCAGAGGATAGCTCCGAACCGGTTCGGATTGATATGACGGAGGCAGCCAGACAATCAGATCACGGCCTGCAATGACGCCGCTTCCGGGCAGATTTATAATTCTGGTGTTTCCTGTAATCTGACCCTTAAAGCTGCCGGTCAGGCCACCCCATTTTTCAACTCTGATCACCGAGACATATTCTTCACAAAGCTTGTGCCTGTAGTTTGGTGGGATTAATCCATCGCGGTTGAGCGCTTCAAATTTCCAGGTGCCGAGTGTGAACTTATATTCCAGCTCAGTGCATTCTTTAAAATAGAAAACGCCGCTCCATGTTGTGTCATTGAGCCTGTTCAATTTTACTGCTGAGGGATTCCATCCTCCGAACTCAGACTGATTACCTGTTATGTAAACC
>CAYPMQ010000389.1:0-2966 GCA_964411625.1 uncultured Ignavibacteriaceae bacterium | reverse complement strand
AGTGCAAGCAGATCTGAAATAGTGGTGCCGGTTATAACATCCGACGGTGAACTCTACGGAGTGCTTGATCTTGACAGTACAGAATACAATTCGTTTGACGGTACTGATTCTGAATACCTTAATAAATTAGTTGAGATACTGACCAAAAAAGTTATAAAGATATGAGTTATCAGGTTTCAGCCAGAAAATACAGACCTCAGAAATTCGGCGAAGTGCTGGGGCAGGAACATATTACTACCACTCTTCGTAATGCACTTGAGAGAGGAAGGGTTGCTCATGCATATCTGCTTACAGGTCCCAGGGGAGTAGGAAAAACCACAACTGCAAGACTTATCGCTAAAGCGGTAAATTGTCTTAATCCTGCAGGTATAGAACCTTGTGATCAGTGTTCCAGTTGCACAGCCATTAAAGAAGGCAGGCTGCTTGATATAATAGAAATTGATGCGGCATCAAACAGAGGTATTGAAGATGTCAGGGCTCTCAAGGAATCGGTGAATTTTGCGCCTTCAGTTGCAAAATATAAAGTCTATATTATTGATGAAGTTCACATGCTGACAAAGGAATCATTTAACGCATTCCTTAAAACGCTTGAAGAACCGCCGGCGAGGGTGATATTCATATTTGCCACAACAGATATCCATAAGGTTCCCATAACCATAATTTCAAGATGCCAGAGGCTTGATTTCAGAAGACTGCCAATCGAGGTGATAAAGTCCGGTCTTATGGGTATAGCTGAAAATGAAGGTATCAGTATTGATGATAAAACTCTCACCCTGATCGCCAAAAAAGCTGACGGCGGCATGAGGGATGCGGAGAGTTTCTTTGATCAGTCGGTTTCATTCTGCGGTAATAATGTTGATTTTAATGAAGTTATCAGACTGTTTAACTTCATAGATGAAGATGTTTATTTCGATATCACTAACGCCATTCTGAAAAGGGATTTTGCAGCCATTATAGACATTTCGGCAACTATCTATAAAAACGGTTGGAGCCATTTTGAATTTCTTAACGGCTTGCTTGAACACTTCAGAAATCTCATGGTTGTCAAAAACACGGGAAACACTGCTCTGATTGAAGCTGCCGAGGTACATAAGCAGAATTATCTTGAAGTTTCTTCTCATTTCAGTGACGGTGACCTGCTCAGGATTATGAATTACCTGGTTAAAACAACAGGTGAAATAAGATTTGCCTCTGATATTAAAGTGAAATCTGAAGTTGTCCTGCTGCAGCTTGCAGGATTTACCGGAAGCATGACCATTTCTGATTTACTGAAGGGGAATATCACTCAGGAAAAAAAAACTCCTGACCTGAGAAATGAAGAATACAGGAAACCGGTTTTTAAGCCTGAAAACCGGGAGAACAACGTTAAAACCGAAAAATCACTTCAGAATCCAAACAACAATCATCCGGAAAGTCAGGGTTCGTCAATGTGGTCGGATGATCGTATCACACTACCTGATAATACTGCAAAAGTTAATGATTCTCCCGTTGAATATAATGCTTCTTCAGCAACAGCAGAGATAAAATCTCCCGAAATAAGCATTGAAAGTTTCATAAACCTCTGGCCTGAACTTGATAAATCTTTCACAAGAGATATGATTGCGGGGCCATTTGCGGGACAGACCAAACCTCATTCTTACAGTAATGGCACTCTTAAAATTGAACTCACTCCCAAGGCCTATTCTTATTCGGGAATTCTGCCCGGCTTCATCAGAAAACTTGAAGTAAGACTTAATGAGCTGCTGAATCTTCAGGTAACAGTGATTTATGATGTCGCACCCGCCCGTGAAAATACCGGAGAGGATCATTCTGGTCACGGGTTCTTTAAAACCATTACCGCAAAATCAAAGATTGACATTCCTGATATTAAAAGGGAAGAATCAAATCCCGTGGCTAAGTATATTATTGAAGAACTGGGCGGGGAAGAGATTTATTGATTTATGCAATGTATATGATATGAATGTTTCCCGGGTAAGCACAGAGATAAGATATGCGGGTGTAAGTTACCTGCTCCTCCCGGAAAATACAAATCACAAAATCTGAAAAAAATAAAACTTTCCGGAATCCTTCAATCCCGGGAAGTCATTTATAACAGCTGATAATTAAATAATTTAAACAGAATCATACTGTGTGACATTGTGAATAAAACACCGTTAGCACCCCTTGCGCTAAATCTGTATTTATAAAAACCGCTGCCGGGATTTGCGGCATTAACCTCAACAGAATAATATCCTGCGCTTTTCTCACCCTCAAACAGTGTAAAATGCTTTTCACCGGGAAGATTGAATATCTTTATATGAATATTTGACTGAACAGGGAGCTGATATCTGATCTTGGAAGAGGGATTGAACTGATTAGTGAAATTCTGTCCCTGATAATAATCATCAGCTACATCTTTATCATCTGTGTCTGTGACGAATCTTATAACCGATGATGCCTGATTCAACTCAGTCAGATTCACATTTATCCTGAGATTGTAAAGTGCAATGACAGACCGGGCTTACTGAGTTTTGGGTCTGAATCTGAAGTAACCTTGCAGAGCAGTTTCAGTTTCGACTGAGTAAGATGATGCTCCTGCGAAAATATAATTTTTCCGCTATTCCTGACTTCAAAACTGAAGTCTGTAAAAATCTGATCAGGTAAAAATGCTTCAAAATCAAACCGGCTGCTTTTATAATTAAGAACTCCTTCAATTCCGAAGATGTTATCCGCACCTTTTAGATATACAGGAACATCAACAGGGTCAATGCAGATATTTCATTATTAACCATTCCCGGAGACGCAAAAGCAGGAGCAGTACCGGTATTAGTCAGAGGCTTGATTTCACGAATAATATATCTGACTATAAACGCAGCATCAAAAACTGATACGATATCATCTGTCGTAATATCCGCATTTCTGAGTTGTGTCTCGTTAAGAGTCATTTACCCGGCAAGAGAGTTAAGTATCGTTGCTCCGTCGTCATT
>CAYPMQ010000388.1:0-2980 GCA_964411625.1 uncultured Ignavibacteriaceae bacterium | reverse complement strand
AGCTTTTGCAAAATAATTGGATAATCCTTCGTCTATCGCTTTCCCAAGTTCAATCGCGAATTCTTTGCGGCTCATCTTTGAAATTTCAACCGGATTGCTGAAATTACCCGGAAAAAGAATTATTGCAGGCTGCTCATTCAGATCAAGTATCTTTTCATTTCCCTGGGCACATCTGTAAATTCCGTAATTTACATTCTCAACCATAATTGAAGGCTGGGCACCGATAGCTTCAAGTAATAGAAACACAATAGGATACAAGGGAATAAGACTTTGCGCCCCTAATCCGAAATTAACTCTGAAGTCATTGTATCGCAGTGACTCACCTATTGATTCGGCTAAAAGTTTTGACTCTGATGGTGAGCCTGAGTATTCCGAATACATTACTGCATACCCTGCCGTAAACCCGAGCCCGTCCATTTTTTTAAGAGAAATAAAAGCATCGGGGCGGCGGAAATTTGACAGATTCACCCTTTTTTCAACAGTAGGTATATCTGAGGAGTTTCTTGTTTTGTAAACAAAATACTTTCCTGTTGCGTTTAGATATTTTTCGATTCCGTTGGCTATTTCCAGAAGAAGGTCTTTATCATTAATCTGATAATTAATAAGCATCTGAGCAAGTTCATCTTTACCGTTATTCGGATCTATCATTATTACTTTCCGTTTTGTTCCGGTTGGAAGTGATGAATCAAACGAACCTACAGGGGCAAAAAATATTCTGATATAGTTCAGAAAATAAAGTGTTACAGCAACAATGAGACCGTATTTTAATACTTTACGCAGCATAATTCCGAAATATTTTGTTTTGAATTAACAGTGCAAATTTATATAATGCTGAAAATTGAGGTTGTGATTTAGCATTTCAAATTGAAGAATAATTACGATTAGCGGCATATTTTTAAGGCTGAATGACGCAGATCACTTAGCATGCATAAATCACAAAGATGGGTCTAAAAGTTTTATTTACTAAATTCAGGGTAAATATAACATTTACAATACTAATTATGAATCATAAACCGATAAATAAGGAGAATTTAAGGTTAAAATGAAAAAACTTAATGATAAAATTGCAATATTAGGAGCCGGGAATATCGGAGCATCTATTGCTGATGGTATAATTGAGTCAGGGCTGGTAACTCCCCGTGACTTATTTCTGACCCGCAGATCATTGCAGCACCTTGAAAAATATTCTGCAATGGGTTGCAGAACGGGCACTGATAATACTTTGGCTGCAGCTGATTCAGATTACATAATTGTGGCTGTAACCCCAAAACAGTTAAACGGTCTTCTTACCGAAATCAGACCTGTGCTTGATCCTTCCAGACACATTATCATTTCTGTTGTAAGCGGAGCATCTGTTCAGAATATAAAATATTTCACGGGAAAAGACGTTAAAGTAGTGCGTGTTATGCCAAATACTGCAATAGCAATCCGCGAATCCATGACCTGCATCTCCGCTGCTCCTGAAGATGAGCCGGCTCTGGAGGCTGCCAAACGCATCTTTAATCAGATGGGTGAGACTTTGATCATTAAGGAAGAACTGATGGTTCCCGCCACCGCTCTATGCGCCTGTGGTATTGCCTTTTTTTTCAGAGCGGTAAGAGCTGCCTCACAAGGCGGTATTGAAATTGGCTTTCATGCCGGGGACGCCCTTTTTATGGCGGCGCAGACTGCTAAAGGCGCTGCAGCGCTCCTGCTTTCTAAAGGAATGCATCCTGAAAGCGAAGTTGATAAAGTCACCACGCCTCAGGGCTGTACAATTTCAGGTCTTAATAATATGGAACATGCCGGATTCAGCTCTGCATTGATCAGAGGAATTGTCACTTCTGCAGAGAAAGCAAAAGAACTCTACTCCTGATTTTTCCGGATTGCGGAGGAACTGTTTGAATGGTTCCTCCCTTTCTCAGCTCCCGGACTTCTTAAAAAGGAGTTCATATGAAACAATACCAACCATGATGAAAAATGACAGGTAGAGTATCACCGATGACATGGCTGTGAGCCACACAAAACCCGGATGAACAAACCTCATAAGCCATAATGAGCCCCATGTGATAATGGCCGAAAAAAGCGGCTCAGTCATCAGAAACGCTTTCCAGAATCCTTTCACAACCGAACTGAAATAAAAAATACCCCCCAGTGAGAAAAATATAAATGCAAATCCGAAAAGATGGTTATGAGTTGTTAGCAGAAGTTCATTAATAGGTTTTGGGTAATTTTCTGGTATACCGATCTCATCGCCTTCTTTCACTTCGTCGCCGTTATAATTAACCAGTGCCCCTTTCGGGGTGAGAGACGTTTTGGTATATAAATAAATTATTCCGGTAATAACAGCCGTGGTTAAAACAAGTACAAACGCAAAAAGGAATATCCTGAGAGGTTTCTCAAGCTGAGACAAGCTGATTTTATTATTCATTTAATTTTATCTTTTATTTCCTGATAGAGATAAGTTATTTTTTTGATCCCGGCAGTTACTGAATTTACTGAAATGGTAGCGCCCGTTATTGAATCTATATCCTTACTTATATCATAACCTGATTGATTATTTCGTCCTTTGAACTGATCAAGCCAGCTTTTTGAACCCACCTGACCACCGTATTGTTCCCTGTACTTTATGATATGCGAGCTGAGAATACTACCGTTTGAATCAAGGAAAACCATGAATGTAATCGGAAGTGATTTGCCGTAAACATTATCAAGGAAACCATAAGCTGTAAGGTTTTTACCGTTTTTCACCCTGTAGATATAAATGTTTTCAGAGTAGAATTTTTGTTTCGCGGCTTTTTCAACTTTTTTCTTAATAGCTGAGGGAATTTCATACTTTTCCGCTTCAAACTTAACGCCCGAACCGAATTCTGATGTAATTACCTCTTCCACTCTTTCTTTAATATCCTGAGGGAAAGCAATAACTGCCGAAAATATAATAATCGATAAAAATTTAATCATTTTGAAGAATAAAGCTGGTCTGCAGTGTAAACCGTGGACC
>CAYPMQ010000387.1:0-2983 GCA_964411625.1 uncultured Ignavibacteriaceae bacterium | reverse complement strand
ACGGATCAGGGTGGTCGGTTCGTTCTGTGCAATAATACTTGCAGCTGCTAAGAACAACAGCAGCCAAATCGTAAATATTTTTTTATAAATCTTTTCAGTTTTTTTATCAAAAGCTTAATTCAGTGATATGACAAATTACAAGCCATAACACTCCAGCAGCTCAGGAAAAATCATTTGTGAATCATTCTTATAATATAATGGGAGACAGGTGCCCTGAAATTAGATAATTAACGATGAATATGACCCCTGTAAGACACCTTACAGAATATGTTTTGCAACGATACGCTGAAGTTCATTCCGGGTGAAAGGCTTTACCAGCACATCCATGAACCCGTTCTTCAGAAAATCTTTGATCTCGTCCTGAAGTGCATATGCAGTTATAGCCACCGCAGGCACCCTCTTTGCACGGAATTTCACCTGTGTTTCCTTAAGAAATTTTAACCCGTTGATACCGGTACCTAGATTAATATCAACAAGAAGAAGACTGTAGTCTGAGGTTTCCATGTCAATTATTGCTTCTTCAGCAATCGAATATGCATTTATCTCATATGATTCTTTCAGCCAGGATAAGACTATACCTCGTGTAACCTCATCGTCTTCAATAACAAGAATTTTTTTCATTTCAGCTTGATTAAAAATGAGTTAAATTTTTATGACGAAATAAAATAATAATTTTTTTTAAGAATTCCTTGTTTGTCTCATTCCTTAAGAATATATATAATATTATTTAATTTAGAGTTGTCAGAAATTGTTTTATTTATCTCTCCGGCATCCGGCGCATGATCAGATTACTATCGCGGCTTTTTATTTCAGGCATGGCTTGCATGAGTCTTGTGTTTTGCTCATGCAACACTGATGAGGAACCTGCCTCACCTCAGAAAGATTGTAACATTTCACCTCCGATTGAAAACTTCGATCCGGTTCCTTCACCCGCACAGCTTGCCTGGCAGGATGCTGAGCTGGTCATGTTTATCCACTACGGAATTAATACTTATACAGGTGCTGATGTCGGTTCAGGAACTGATGCGGCTTCCTTGTTTGCTCCCGTTTCAATTGATATAAAACAATGGGTAAGTGTTGCAAATCAGGCAGGATTTAAATATCTTATTTTAACTGCCAAACATCATGAGGGATTCTGCCTCTGGCCTTCATTTTATACCGAATACTCTGTTAAAAACAGCCCCTGGAAAAACGGACAGGGTGATCTGGTAAGTGATTTTGCAAATGAATGCAAAGCACAGGGGCTCATATTTGGATTCTACCTTTCTCTTTGGGATAAAAATCACCCGGGATACGGAACTCCTGCTTATAATGAATACTATTTGAACCAGATGAATGAACTGACAACCCGTTATGGCGGTGTGGGTGAAATCTGGCTTGATGGTTTCCTCGGCTGGAACAACAACCTTTCTTTCGAGGATTTTAATCTGAGAAATTTCGTTGCGCTTGCAAAACAGAATCAACCTAATTCAATAATGGCAATCATGGGTCCTGACGTCAGGTGGGTCGGGAATGAAGACGGTCTCGGGTCTGATACTGACTGGAGCTGGGACTGGTCCAATCAAACACTCCATGGCTTTTCAGGTCAAAAGGTCTGGCGCCCCTCTGAATGTGATGTTTCAATCAGACCTGCATGGTTTTACCATGAGTGGCAGGACCCCTTGGTTAAATCGGCCGATTCACTTGTCACTCTTTATTTTGAATCTGTGGGAAAGAACAGCCAGCTTCTGCTTAATGTACCTCCCGCCCCCAACGGTAAGTTTGCTGATCCCGATGTACAAAGTCTGCTCGGGTTTCGTCATAAACTTGATCTGATTTTCAGCAACGATCTTTTGCGGGGTAAATATTCAACTGCGCTTAATGTCAGAAATGATGCAGAGCACTATTCGGGCTCAAAAGCGTTAGATGCTAACAAAAACACCTTCTGGGCTGCGCAAAACGGGATAACATACAATGAACTTATAGTGGATCTTGAAGGAGATACTCCATTGAATATTTTCAGAGTGGAGGAAGCTATTAAATACGGGCAAAGGGTTGAATCATTCGAAATTCATGGATTAGTGAGCGGGCAATGGGTAAAACTCACTGAAGGGACAACTATCGGACGTTCACGGATACTGAAACTTTCTGAACCGTTGGTCTGCTCAAAAGTTAAACTTGTAATTAAACAAGCCCTCGCAGCTCCGGCAATCAGAACTTTCAGTGCCTACATGTCAGAGTTCTGAATGCAGCAATGAACTGCCGCCTGATATATTTTTTATAAACAGTGACAGTAACCTCCACTCATTCTCAGAATCTTACCTGTGATACTTCTGTTTCCGGCAGAATCCGATTGCCGGAATAGTCTGAGGATTCCACCGCCGCAAATAAATCCTGAAACCTTTAAAAGATCACTCCCGTTCTTACTTGGATTCAAAGTACCGGTCAAACTGATAATTTCATTTTTCCCCTGATTACAAGAGCCTGCTTTCTGCATCATCGGTTGGTCATTATTTCCGTCTGCTCTGTAACCATAAACTAACTATAACACTTATTACACCCGGATCAGATACCCATCTGCTGCGCCGGCAACCAAGGCGCCCTGCTTCATGGAAAATCACGGGAGTAAACATCCACATGATTATTTAAGATGGCAGACGGTCTGTAAGATGACCGCTCAGGTTAAAAGTCCTGTCTGTTTCAAGATAATAGACAAAAGATGAAAATATGCTTATCATCCCCAGACTCAGCCGGAGCAGCAGCAGTATTACGGGAATCTTTATTCTTTCAGTTAAACCGGGTTTCAATGTTTTCCAAATTTTACACCGGTAATGTTAAACAATTATTTTCAGAAATTAAAAGACGTAAAAAATAAAAATTCACAGTATAATTTACTAATATGTTTGCATATTATATGTATGTATATTATCATAAAGTAGTTATTTGAGAAACATTATGAACACAAAAGAGTTAAATCTTCCGCATCCTGACCAGAGTATAGGGT
>CAYPMQ010000386.1:0-2987 GCA_964411625.1 uncultured Ignavibacteriaceae bacterium | reverse complement strand
TTGTTAAGGTTTTCGGCCAGAACCCTCACATACTGTGATTCTTGCTTGTCTTTCTGTGCAGCAGGGGCGGTTTTTTTCTCTTCCTGTTTTGATGCTTCGGGAGGCCTGGGAGCAGGAGCATCCGAAATGCTTCCACCTTCAAGAATGGCGCGGAGATTTTTGGATAAAAAATTTATTGTATCAGCATAATCACACAGTCTGCCTGCGATTGCCGAAGGATGAGAGACCGAAAGGTCTTTCAGAATATCATTTGCCTTAAGAAGTTCATCAACCGCAATACCCGTGAGAATCAGTTTCCCCTGCATTGAGGCACTGAGCAGATCCTCCATTGCATGAGCGAGTTCAACTACTGTGCTAAGGCCCACTATTCTGGCGGCACCTTTAATTGAATGGGCAGCACGCATAAGGGGTTCGAGTTCTGAAGGATTGGTCGAATTTTCAGCTTTAATGAGGCCTTTTTCCAGTACCTTGCTGTGGCTCTCAAGTTCCATAATGAAAAGTTCAACCATTGATTCATCAATCTGAAAACCACCTGATGCAGCGGCCGGTGCTTTATCTGCCTTCTGTTCTTCCTTTTTCACCGGTACGCTTTCAGGCTTATGGACTGCGGAAGCAGTTTCACCTGCCGCAGGGGGATTAAGAATCAGCTCTTTTGATTTTTCTTCAACTGAATCATTCACTACCCCTTCAAAGGCCTTTATATAACCACCAAGATATGACGTCACGGCATCAAAACTGTTATCAAGTGTAAGGAGGTGTTTTTCTATTTCATCAAAAAGTGTGAAAGTACCCGTCTGTGATGCGATTTTTGCCGCACCCTTTATTCCATTAACATAGGCAATTATATTCTGAGACGCTTTTACAGGATCATCAGGACTGCTTTCAAGCGCCGTGCGGATTTTTGCAGTGTTATCGGCAAATTCTGAATAGAACATTTCCAGCATGAAGGGATCTGCAGCGGCACCAGAATCAGATTTGATTCCGCCTGCCGCCTGTTTCTTTTTGGCAGGGGTATCCTTAATCTTTGCAGCAAGAGCAGCGGCAGAAATCCTGAGTTCTATGTAACTGTTTCCTGCATCTTCAAGGTATGATTCGGTATCTTCCGCCGGTTTTTCCGAGAGCTCAGTCAGTCTGTCATAAATCAGATTAAAAAGGTTTATTGCAGCAGGTTCAAGTCCGCGGGATGCCGAAGTGTATTTTGCAAGAACCGTTTCAAACTCTGAAAGCATAAGGAAAACAACATCCAGCCCTGCAATTTTCGCAGAGCCCTTAAGAGATGAAATGGTTTTCTGAAGTTTTTCTGCAGATTCCGGAGCCTGAGGTGCTGAAAGCTCGCCTGCAATGCTGCCAAGAGCTGTCTTTAACTCTTCGGAGAATATGGAAATGAGCATCAGGTCTTTCATATCATCCCTTCAGCCCGTTTTCAAAAAATGCCGCAAGTTTTTCTTCGTTCAGAACCGAAATTTCAAGATCTTCATATACGAGAATCCCGTCTGAAAGTCCTGTTCCTGATTTTGCAAGGGTTACCGGCGGAGGTATTATATCGCTGCTCCTGACTTTTATAAGTCCCGAAATTTCATTTACCGCAAAAACATATCTCGATCCTCCGGTGCTCAGAATGATCATGCGTGCCCTGCTGTTATCAGCATCGGTTTTCTTTACCTCGGTAACGGATGAAAGATCGAAAGAGAGGAGAAGTTCACCCTTTATATTCACAAGTCCCTTGAAAATATTATTGCTTCTGAACGGCACATAATGCGGCCGGTGATTATCAACTGCTTCTATAAGAACTTTGGAATTAAGACCGAACCACTCTCCCCCGACTCTGAAAACAATCAAAGCCAGTTCGTTCAGAGAAACTTCTTCCTTGCTCCGGGCTACAACCTTGGTCCATTCATCTATGAAGATATTCGGGATTTCACGATTGAAAAAATGACGGGCCGAATCAAAATATACCTGGCAGTGTTTGCAATGGTGATATACCTGCAGCTCTTCACAGGTCGAATCACCAAATACACCTATCGATTTCCAGCATTTCACCGGTTTATCCTGACTCATCTGATCTCCCTCGCCTTATCTGCGCGTGTTCTGAATATATCCGATTTTGCTGCCTCGCCAAGCTTTTTATATATAAGGGAGAGATACACAAGAGAATCATAATGATTGGGATTGAGATATATAGCCTTATTAAAAAAGCTCAGAGCTCCCGTTTCATCGTTAAGTGCGTGTCTGATTTTGCCCATCAGACTCAGGGCGTCAATACTGAATTCATGCTCTGAAAGAAACCTGAGGCATTCTTTTTCTGCCTCTGCAAGATTGCCCCTGTCAGCCATTTCGTTTATTTCTGCAATTGTTTTGGTTTTAACCGGAGATTTTATAAACGGCGGCTCTACTTTAACGGTGGCTTTTTTTAATTCAGATGCAGTTGATCTGAAATCTGTTACTGCCGTGGTTTTATACTGTGTCCTGTTTGTACTGAAGTTCACCGCAGATTTTCTAAAGGCTTCAATAGTGTTTCTGGCGTTAGCTGAATTTGCAGAAACCTCTGCAGGTCTGCAGGCAAAAGCTTTAGAGTTTGAAACGGGCACAAATCCGTTCTGAACAAAAAAGGGGATTTCTGCATGTCCGGCAAACAGAATTCCGTCAGGTTTCAGAAGTTTTTTTATTGATGAAAGCAGTTTTTCACGGGCCGGTCTGGTAAGGTAGATAAGAAGGTTTCTGCAGAATACTGCATCATACTGACTCAGTTTTGATTCTATATTATCATCAAGTAAATTCATCACCATGAAATTTATATGCGCCGAGAGCCGGGGATGAATTCTGCTGGTTTTGTTTATATCCGACATAAAATATTTAGTGTATGCCGAAGGAAATCCGGTTCTGAATGAATTGGGCGTAAAAACACCGGCTTTTGCGGTCTCAATGAACTCAGAGTTGATATCAACGGCATCAATCCTGAAGCAGACGGGGCCCGGTGATTCTATAAG
>CAYPMQ010000385.1:1622-2996 GCA_964411625.1 uncultured Ignavibacteriaceae bacterium | reverse complement strand
GAGACTTCCTGATTCCGAATATACCCTTGCAGCAATGGGGCTGGGGTTACTTGCAACCTGGGCAATTGTATCTCTCTGTTCATCACTCTCAACCGGAACTCATATACTTGTAGCCAGACGGTTTGGAGCTAATGATTACAACGCCTGCCGTGACGTTTTGTTTAACTCCTTTGTTCTTACAACAGCCGTAGGTATCGTGATTGCTTCCCTGGGGTGGTTTTACTCAGGAACAATAGCGGGATTATTCGCCAAAGATCCGAAAGTTGCTGAATATACTGCAGAATACATGAAGTGGCGCTTTCTGGGTCTCCCGTTCTTCATGATCACTGTCTCATACCGCGGGTTCTTTTTCGGGATAGGGAATGTTAAGGTATTTATGACCTCGGCAATTATAGTTAATCTTCTGAATATACTTTTCAATTACATGTTCATTTATGGTGAATTCGGTGCTCCGGCAATGGGTCTTGCCGGAGCTTCTATCGGCTCATCTCTCGCAACTGTATGTGATGCTATTTTTTATTTCATAGTTTCTGTATCTTATTCACGATACAGAAAAAGATTTAATATTTTCAGTCACCTAAGGCTTATCCCTGAAATTATCAGAACAATTCTCAGATTATCAATTCCCGTCTCATTTCAGAACATTTTTATACTGATCGGGTTCCTTTCCTTTGTTGCTATCACAGGTCTTTTAAGCACCGAAGAGCAGGCAGCTTCTCAGGCTATCATAAGTACATTATTTATTTCATTTCTACCATGTAACGGTTTTGGGATCGCTGTTCAGACTTTGGTAGGAAATCACTTGGGGAAAGGTCAGATAAACCTGGCAAAAATTTACGGTTATGAAACTGCCAAAGTAGCTTCTATATACACTTTATTTCTGGCTGTGATCTACATTTTCTTCCCAGAAGCCTTTCTTTTAATTACAACCAATAATCAGGATATAATTAATGAGGCGCTTCCTGCAATTAAGGTTGCAGGATTTGCTCAGATTTTTTTCGCCTCCGGACTTGTGTTCGCATATGCGTTACAGTCAACCGGCAAAACCGTATTTGTAATGGCTACAGAAATCATTACAAATCTTTTGATTTTCGTTCCGTTGAGTTATCTTCTCGGAATTATTGTCTTCGGGTCGCTTGAAGGAGCCTGGATGGCACTTCCGATTTACACTATAACTTATGCAATTGTGATGTATGTTAAATTCAGATTTGGTGACTGGAAAGGCATGAAGAAATTATAGTATGAAAAGTTCAGCTTCCGGGAAATGGCATTTAACTCAATAAATCTATAAAAAATCCCACGGCTGCAATCATTAATTGAAGGGTAAGTCCAAACAGTATAAACAGTTACTTATTGTTCTGAATAGGGATTTGC
>CAYPMQ010000385.1:0-1522 GCA_964411625.1 uncultured Ignavibacteriaceae bacterium | reverse complement strand
ATAATTCACTCTTCAGACAAATAAAGACTATACTTTCGGATAGTATTATAGCTTTTGTTTTTTGAGTAAGTTTAAATGAAAATCACAATTTCATTCAGAGGAGTTTACTTATGAAAAGATCAGCGTTCTGTAAATTATTCTGTATAATTATCAGTGCTTTAATCTTGATCAGCGGATGCAATTTTTCCGGAAAAAGTGATGCTGAAAAAGAAAAAGCCCTGAATGCACGTCTTAACTCAGTGTTAAAGGTTTCCGGAACAAAATGGAATCAGCAGATTTTTGGTTATGTGCTTGAGCTTACCAGACTGCAGTCAGAAAGAGTAACTACCCAAAGTTTCAGAGATACTATGATCAGTGCAATGCTGAATTATATTGACACATCCGGTTTTGATTATAGCTTAGGCTATCAGAAAATATGGAGCCGGAAAGCTGAAGATACAACTGTTGTGAATATCAGTCGTGAATTGCTCACGGTATTCAATGATGAGAATACAGCCCTGCTTTTCTTAAACAGAAATGATCTGAAAAGAAACCAGAAATTGTTCATGCTTGTAAACTGTATGGAATTCCCGGGAAAAGATTCTGTAATTAAATCAGTTTTCCATCCTGTTACCTCTGCTGATGAAGCCATAAAATTTCTGCTGCTCCCCAATAATGTGCTTCTTGATATGGGCGAGGCTTATCTCATGAATTAGTACATCAGCCGAAAAGATTGTGATGGCTGCTGCCGCTCTTCCTGATGAAAATTCAAAATGGCTGAATCCAAGTGATGCAAGAGAACTATATGATCTTCTGAAAAAATTTAACCCCATGATTGTTGTTAATGAACTGGTTAAAGCAGTTTACAAGGATGAGATAAGGCTCAGGGCGCTTTATCTGGGTGTGAAACCTGGTCTTCCTTCAACATAAGAGCGTCTTAATCAGGTGCTGCTTAATTATGGTAATAAGGCAATGGCTGAAGATTTTCTGAACTGCGGTTCTGATCGTCTTTATGAGGGTGGCAGACTCCGGGGTGAACAGAACGGTTATTATATTACATCCGGTTACGGAAGCAGCAGAATCGGCTGGGGGGATTTCTGATAAGTTATTCCGTGCATTAACAGATGATCAGATAAAGTTTAATACCGGATAAGGCTGACTCAATGAAGAAAAATAAGCCTCCCGATTCAAAACAAAAGAGTGCTTAAGAGGTTTAAGACCCTGGAAAATATACATGATCTCTTTTTGATATTTTTTAACAGCTTCTTCGGTACCCCATGCTCCAACCATAATGCTGAGATTTTCAACAGGAGTATCAACAACGCCCAGAGCAACCAGTACTCCGTCAGCTGTTCCTTCAACAAAGCGGCCTTTCATTCCGTTTACATCATATTCAGTTGCTTCGCCAAGTTTGAGATCTTTAACTTCTGAAGCAAGAACTTTGTCAACTTCAGCAAGAGCGGCGTCAAGCTGATCAACCTGAAGTGTGTTAAAATGAACAACTATACTTCCATCTTCCGGTGCAGCATAAATACCACCTTCT
>CAYPMQ010000384.1:0-3006 GCA_964411625.1 uncultured Ignavibacteriaceae bacterium | reverse complement strand
GCCCTGTTCAGATTAGCCATGCTCGAGTCATAACTGAAAAACCTGTAAGTGTGTATTAGGAAAAAACCCCTTGGTATCAGAAGTTCAGGTGTGTCTGATTTTTTCAGTAGATACTCTCCGAGTTCTTTTGCTGAATTATACTCAAGTTGATATATGAGCAGGATTAACCTGCTCGTAAGTTCAATTTTATTCTCTTCATCTGAGGTTTCAGCTATTCTCTGAAGAAACAGATCTGTGGTATCATTCACCTGTGCATTAACTTCACGGACTACTAAAAACATCCACAAGCCTGATAAGATTAATGAGGCAAACAGACATGCAGGGTAAAATTTGGAGGAGTTTATTACAGTTTCTCTGATGTTCATAAATAAATCTTGTCCTGATCAGGAATTAACTCATGCAATTTGTTCAGAGCAAAGTAATTTATCAGGCAGTTTTTCTTAATTCTCGATTGCGTCAATATGCATTTTGCAAGATTAACTCATTCTTGCACTCAATATAAAAAAATTCAATAAAATCTTTGACCAATTCATTGGTGACCTCACACTATTTGAAATTACAAATCCCCTTAATAACCCGAATTATCGCACAAATCATAACGCCAGTCGTGACTCTCCTGCACATTTCTTCCGGATATGTTCATAATGTTCAGGTTAGACTGCCTGTCACAATTTTCAACATGATAATATTTACCAATTTTATCAAAGTCTTCCTGTTTTGTCTGTTCCGGCTCATTAACTTGTCATCAAAAATTTCTGAAAAGTGTATTCCGCTGATAAATTTTTCAGAAAGTATCCATTACAAAAAAAGAGGCTAAAATGAAAAAAATTTTATTTTGTTTATCTATTCTGCTTATGCAGACTCTTGTGCTTGCACAGCTGAATGACGGATCACTTGATCTTACATTCAACGGTACCGGTAAAGTTGTTACCTCAACGGGTACCGGTGCAGATGAGTTTTACGTTACAACGGTTCAGCCCGACGGCAAAATTCTGGCAGGAGGTTATTCAACCAGCGGATCAGTTAAGGATGCAGTTATTTTCAGGTATAAAGATGATGGTTCGCTGGATAGCACATTCGGAACAAACGGCAAAGTGATTCAAACTGTCGGTCTTGTTTTTGCTTATGTTTGGGATATGGCGGTTCTGAATGACAATAAGATTCTCGTCGGGATCGAATACAGTGACGGAACAAATCTCTCCGGGTTTGGAATAATGAAACTTAACAGTAACGGGACACCCGATCTTTCCTTTGGTAACGGGGGTCTTGTTAAGCAGCAATACGGAAACACTGTAAATACGGCCCTGGCAATGAAGGTACAGCCTGACGGTAAAATTGTTATGGGTGGTCATTACCGCAATAACACACCCACACCAAAAGCTAATTTCCTGCTGGTGAGGTTTAACAGTAACGGCTCTATTGACAGCACATTCGGGATAAACGGTTTTGCCGCAAATAATCTTTCGCAGCGTGTTGCCTCAGTACATGACGATAATGGCTGTTATGATCTGGCTATTCTGCCGGATGGTAAAATACTTGCTGTGGGTGATGTCAGAGTTTCATCCGTAAATCAGAGATTAGCACTTGTACGGTTCAATTCAAACGGAACAATAGATTCAAGTTTTGGCACTAATGGTGTGGGAATGGTTGATCTCGACGGAAGTGTTGATTTTGGATGGGCGCTTAAAGTTTTATCATCGGGCAAAATTCTTGCCAGCGGATTCTCAAATTCAGGCAGCAGCACCATGGAAAATCTGCTTGTCCGTTTTAATTCAGACGGTACCATTGATAATAGTTTCGGGAATTCAGGCACTGTTGTAACTGTGGTTACTACAACCGGTAATGATCATGGTTACGCCATTTCTACTTCTGCACTCGATAAAATATATGTAGCGGTTCTTTCGGATAACAGTACAAGTTCAGATTTTACAATACTTGCATTCACTGAAGACGGTTCTCCGGATATGGCTTTCGGATCTGCAGGAAAGGTAACCACCGATTTCAGCTCAGGAAAAGACTTGTCACGCTATCTTACTTTTGCACCTGATGGTAAACTTGTTGTATGCGGTTCTGCAACCGTGAGCGGTAAAGTAAATTTTGCAATTGCCAGATATCACGTTCAGGGAGTTATTCCGGTTGAACTGATTTCTTTCGGTTATACAGCCCTTGAGAACCAAATTATGCTTAACTGGAAAACTGCATCAGAAACCAATAATTATGGTTTTGAAATCGAACGTGCAGCCGGACCCGTTATTCACGACGGTCAGAAAAAATGGGAGAGTATCGGATTTGTCAAGGGTGCCGGAACAACAACACTCAGCACCTCCTACTCATTCAATGACATTAAACCACTCGCCGGTGCAGCCTTTTACCGGTTAAAGCAGATTGATAACGATGGAAAATTTGAATACAGTAATGTAATAGAGGTCAATAATGAGATCCCATCAGAATTCTCTCTGCTGCAGAATTACCCCAATCCTTTCAATCCTTCGACAAATATAGGTTTTAAACTTCCTGAAAAAGCTTTTGTCTCATTGAAAATATTCAATCTTGCCGGAGAAGAAGTCAGGACCATTGTTCAGGGTGAACTTGAAAACGGTTATCATTCTTATAATTTTGATGCTGCAGGTTTACCAAGCGGAATCTATCTTTACCGCCTGAATGCTGGTGAGTTCGCTCAGGTAAGGAAGATGAATCTGCTGAAGTAAATTCAGAAGTTCCTGATATAATACTATCCCGTCTTCAATTTAACTTACAAGTTAAAAGACTGCCGGAAACGGCAGTCTTTTTTCTATAATGCCTTAGCTGCAAGTTGAAGCCGGCTATGTTCATGGCAAAATTTTAAATTACTTTAGATTACATCAGATCCTTCAATGAAGAGAATGGGAAATTATGAGTAAATGCGGGTTTAATTTTTGTTATTTCCTTCAGACGCCATTTCATGTTTAAGTGTATCAATATTTTTTATGAAATAAGAGGGAGAAACCCCCGTAATATCTCTGAAAA
>CAYPMQ010000383.1:0-3039 GCA_964411625.1 uncultured Ignavibacteriaceae bacterium | reverse complement strand
GCTGTAGCTCTTGCATCGGTAATTTACAGTTATAAAGTTCTGGAGTGTTTCAGTAAAGCCTACTCCCTATTGGGTATTGAGCTGCCTAAGGGGGGTAATAGCATGGTTGAGGCAGCAGCATCAAAGGTGGTAAAACTTAAAGGACGTGAGTTTTTGCCTAATGTTGTTAAAATGCATTTTAAGAATCTGGGCAGGGTTTAGATGAGTTCTTCGTTCGTGGTTCGTGGTTCTTTGTTCCCGCTTGTGGTTTTGGGAAACGCTGATGAAACGGATTTAAGCAGATGAACACGGATTATTATTCGTTCTTCGTTCGTGGTTCTTTGTTCCCGCTTGTGGTTTTGGGAAACTCTGATGAATTCTCTCTCTTCACTTATGTTGTCGGTACATCGGACTTTAGTCTGATTCAGTTTTGCTGCAACCCCCAGAGAAACGCCCTTCGGCAGTGTAAAGGCATTGGCAAACAATCATCCAATCCCCGCCGAAGGCGGGCAATCATTTAATCTTAAATTTTTTGGTTCAGTATAAACGGGATAGAAACGCAGATTTTACGGATTCCGCCCAAGCGGATCGGATTCACTCGTATTATTCTTAGTTTTTGTCCCAATCGACCAATCTATTTCAATCATCCAATCCATTCCCTTCATTTTAGTCATTCTTTTTAGCCCTCTTTGTGCTTTGGAGCTCCCAATCAATCAATCCATTTCAATCATCCAATCTCCGGGGCATACATTCAAAGATTCGAAGAAAGTCCATTCTAATCTCATTAATCCGTATTAAAACATAATATGACGGAATCTGCAGAATCTATCCGTTTAATATTTTAAAGACGGTTTTGTGATCCTTTTTAAGCAGATTTAACAAAACCAGAACCGGACCACTTGGAGAGCGATCCCCTCTTTCCCAATGTCTTAAAGTTGCAGGACTTATACCCAATTTACCGGCAAATTTTACCTGCGAAAGTTTTACCATTTTTCTGATTTCTTTAACATTTACCGGCTCAGGTGTAAAAATTTCAGCACCTATTGTCTTACCGAGGCTGAAATCAATAGCTTCGTTTAACCCTGCTGTTATGCTGTCTGTTATTTTCTTCATTTTCTATCAACTCCATAATTAGTAAGCAGCGTATCAGTTAATTTCTTAAATTGTGCAATCTCTGACTTACTTAAATTAATTTTCACATTCTTTGTAAAAAGTGTTAAAATAAAAAGAGGCACCTTATTATTGTAAAAAAAATAAATCACTCTTGAACCACCGCGCTTACCACGGCCTGAGCCATACCATCTTAATTTTCTGATTCCTCCCGAGCCTATTATCAAATCACCAGATTCAGGATAAGCTGCGAGATAATTTATCAGCTGACGGCGTTCTTCTTCACCGAGAATATCAGCAGAAGTTTTTCTGAATTCGGGCAATTCAACAACTGTTATCATATTACTCAAATATAATCCATTGGATTATATTTTGCAAATTTCAGACCCTTTTTTCCTGATTGACACATGGTTAATATTCATTCAAAGGATACGGACATGGTTTGGTTTTTTGCTTTGTGCAATGTTCCTGGTTCAATGTTGCTGCCATACAACCATACAAACATTTAGGCATACATACAGGTGCAGCCCATTCCATTCTAATCATTCTTTTTTTTAAGCCCGTCGCTTCTGTGATTCAATCTTTCAATCCCCGCCTAAGGCGGCTAATCATAACTAAAGCGTTCTTCCGTTAACCTCTTTGAGCAGGATTCTGAAATAAGGATCAAAAATTACTTTGGAAGGTTTTGTTTTGAGAATGAACTCTTTCTTTTCCTCTTTTTTGTCATTAATAAAAGAGAACAGATCTTCAGAGCCATCCGGGTACTTAACCAGAATCTCAGCATCCGTCACAAAGGCAGGTGCTTTTTGTATTTGCCGGAGGTCAAAATTCATAACCGTTGAATCACCCTCACCTTTAATATCGTAACTTATTTTGTACTGAGGGTGACCCGGGAACAGCAGCCACTGCTTAAAGAACTGATCAAGATATGTATTTCCGGTCTCATTAAAGACATTTATGAGGTCTGCAGTTGAGGCATTCCCGAATTCCTTTCCGAATTTAATCAGGTAGCTCCGGATTCTTTCAAAAAACACAGAATCTCCGACTACTCCCCGGAGCATATGTAGTATCGCTGCCCCTTTGTCATAAATAACCGGCGAATCATAAAGAGAGTCAATTCCGGGTGTTTTCGATGCCCAGTGGCCGTTATATACAGGCATTGAATTGCCACCATAAAAATAACTTTGTGCAGTATGCAGAATATGATTCAGGTAGCCGTTTGATCCGTTTGCAGCTTCAGACCATAATGCTTCTGAATATCTTGCAAAACTTTCATTCAGCCATATATCGGCCCAGCTTGCACAAGTAAGTCTGTTGCCGAACCATGTATGAGCGAACTCGTGCACTACCAGAATTTCGTTCCAGCAGTTATCACACAGACTCACCAAAGTCTGGTTTTCCATTCCGCCGTAAATGAACTTCTCATTCAGAGTGACGAAACCGATTTTTTCAAAAGGATAACTTCCGAAATTATGTGAGAAATAGCCATTGAGCTCCTCAATCATACCCCTGATAAAGCTGTAAGAACCCTTATCATCTGTTGGTTTCCTGTAAAGCTGAACGGGGATATCCGATCCGCCGGTTTTATCTTTAATGCTGAAATACTCAGGAATAAAACCCGGTGAGCCTGCCATTGTAATCAAATAAGTTGAGAGTGGTTTATCGGTTTTCCAGTGAAATATAACTGATGAATCTTTTACCTGGGAGTCTTTAAGCAATCCGTTTGAAGCAAAAATAGTATTCCGTGGAACCCTGACTTTTACTTCAAATATGGCTTTATCAAAAGGGACATCATGAGAAGGCATCCAGTTTCTTGTGCCCTCAGGGGCATTATTTGTGAACAAAATACCCGGTGAGACAAAAAATGAACCGTCCTCAGTATCTTTATGCTCATATATGATTTTAAATTTGTACAGCCCCTCTTTGTCAGGATTATTGAGCCTGATGACC
>CAYPMQ010000382.1:0-3041 GCA_964411625.1 uncultured Ignavibacteriaceae bacterium | reverse complement strand
AGAATCTTCAGGAATCAAATTATCACTGGGCTGATAATCTTTATATTTAAAATTACACGCTGATTTGAATTGGCTATGCCTGAAGTGTTAAATACGGGTGTGAACATTAAAATTACAGTTCAATTCTGATAACCCTTATCAGACATCTGCCGGCAGGAATGGCAATTTCTTTTTCTTCGCCCGCTTTCATTCCGGTAAGAGCTGCGCCCACAGGTGAATCATAACTGATCCTTGAACGTGCTGTATCTGTTTCCCCGCTGCCGGCAATCATCATTTTCTGAGTCCTGACTTTGCCCGTTACAAGGTTTTTCATTTCGTATGTGACTATTGTACCAATGCAGACCGTATCCGGCACGCTGTCATACTCAGGCGTTATAACCCTTGCCCCGGCCAGTCTTGACTGCAGTTCAAATAATTCTGATACTGCTCTTTCTTCATCCCTCATCAGATTATTAAACCCCGGGTTATCATGCCAGCCATCACCGCTTGATTCATAGGCAATTTCTTTTTCTTTTCTCAGGTTATCAATAATTTTAAGCTGGTCTTTGATTTTTTTCTCAAGATTGATCCTGCCTTCTTCGGTAATATAAATTGTTTTCATGGTTTCATTCCGTTATATGATTTTATTTAATATCTCTGTGAAATCATCAAACACATGCCGGAGGTTCCTGTTGCCGTCAATAATATGCCATTGAGTGTTTTTAAGACGCTCCGGTCTGTAGTTCATGATTTCAAAATAGTTTCTTCTGATTGCGTGTAACCTCGGGAGCGATTCATCTGCCTGCACGGTATCCCTCTTTATTCTCAGATTGATTCTGCGGGCTGCCTCTTCAGGTTGGGTGTCAATGAGAACAATGACATCGGGAACCATCAGGGAGTTTTCAGTTTTATCCACATAGCGGATACATTTATCCGGATTACCCCATTTGTCCCATCTTACGGCATAACTGGTTGCTATGCTCCGGTCACCGATAATAAGTGAATTAGCTTTAATATTTTTCTGCGAATAATGAGCGCGTCTTGAGTAAAAGAACCGGTTCCAGCAGTCTGATTTCTGCAGAAAATGAAAATTGCCATTCAGGAATTCAATGACAGAAGGACACGGGATTTTGCCGGTGTGTCTGATCAGAGCAAAATCTTCACGAATGCTTTTCAGTTGTGTATGAACCATTGAAGCCAGAGTTGATTTGCCCGATCCTTTTATTCCCTCGATTGCCAGGTACATCAGCTGCCTCTTATAATTTCAGTAACCTGATTATAAACCGAATCGAAATCTCCGGAAGCATCAACTGAATGCGTTCTATGAGTCAGGTTCAGATCACGGATCGGCTTATCAAGAATGTTTTCTATCCGGGAGTAAAATTCAACAGCCCAGTCCGGATTCTCGGAAATCGTCTTTGTTCTGCGGCTGATCAGTTCAGGATCAAGCGAGAGTCTTATTCCCGTAAGACTATAATTTAATAGGGGTGATTCAGATTTGATTCTGTTTAGATATTCAGGATATAAATCTTTTGATCTTACAAGAGTGTATGCAAGATTTCCCGGATGCCATGTTTCGATCACTTTTATGCCCTGCTGCTCAATGATCATCTCATCTCTGTTTATTTCTGCTGAATGAACAATTTCTTCAAATTCCGGGCGGTGATCTTCCGGAGTGAAACCATTTTTCTTGTACTCATAAAAAAGTTGTTTCCCGATTTCATGACCCGTAAAATCAGCTATACCTTCCTCTTTTAATCTTTTGATGATTGAGGTTTTCCCTGCACAGTGTGCTCCGCAGATAAAAAAAGTTTTATCAGATTGCATCAGAGGCTCTCCACTTGTTCAAATATATTTAAGAGTGATTCTTCATCCCGGTTTTTAATTATTTGGCCTGCTTCAAATCTCTGGGAATTATCACCAAGACATGGCAGAATCTCACCGAAAGCAGATAATCTCACAGGGAAAATTCCTTCACGGCATATCCGCGTAAATCTGCAGCCCTTACATTTATTGAAAGGAAGTTTGTTTTTCAATTCCTCATCGCGTAATAGAATTTTGGTTCCGTCAGTGAGAGTGATTAAGCGCTTCTGAATTCCTTCATTGTCACGATAAACTTTTTCTTCAGCTATCCCGAATGTTTTCACTAGTTCATACAGTTCACTCAAAGCGGTCTCTTCGATATCAAAATTGTTGTTTGATTTCATAACAGGCAGGAGAACTATAGTCAGGTCATATGCGGCAGCGAAATGACATATCTCAGTAAAATCTTCAACCGTGCTTGTTTCATCCCATATATAGTTCAGTTTTATGTCGCTGAAACCGGCCTCAATTGCAGTGATAATACCATTAATGATCCTCTCAAGTAATTTCCTGCTTCCGCCATTATTTGTTTTGAATTTGCCGCTATCAAGGGTATATAAACTGACATTGAGCCTTTTAAGCCCTGCTTCTCTGAGAGAAGCTGATATTGTTTCAAGACGTGAGCCGTTGGTTATCATAGAAAGGTCTGAATCAGGCAGATAAGACATTCCCTTTATAATATCAAAAATTCCGGGATTGAGTGTCGGCTCGCCTCCCGTTAACTTGAATTTCCTGTAGCCGTATTTATGAGCAGTCTTTGAAGTCCAGACAAAGTCATCGGGTGTCAGCATTGGTTTGCGTCTGTTGAGGATACCCTGACCTTCATTATGACAGAAATAGCAACCCAGGTTGCATTTTTCTGTAAGTGACATTCTGAAGTACTTTGTTCCGGTTTTCATTCTCATTTCTTGTTTTTATCAGAAAAGAGATGAGATAATTACCGTTTTCCGGTGCTGGAGGTGAATAATATCTTACACCGCGGGGAGAGCAGAAAATCAGGTTTGAATCCGGTAAGCTCAACACCGCATCGTCAACATTCTTCCACCCCCTCAAAACGGGTCAGGAAGTAAAACAGGCAAGATGAAGCCGGTGAGGTAACAGCTGAAGAACCAGGTATTGGTCAGACCCGGAATGATTCCTGCACAGTTATAGTTTCCGGTATGATGTATTGTGGGGAAGACGATATCATATGAAGTTCA
>CAYPMQ010000381.1:0-3065 GCA_964411625.1 uncultured Ignavibacteriaceae bacterium | reverse complement strand
ATGTGGCTAAAGCCGGATTTATAAATCAAATTCACCGTTGGCTGAAGCCAACGGCTATTGAAATTTGAAGCGCCTGCAAAATTTGAAGTGCCAGCTCATAAAATAGAAATCATATGGATTTGCTTGTTCTTGTTCATATTTTTATTCTATCTGTGTTCCTGTAAGCTTTTCTTGGTTGGTTTACCTGCTTTGCTTATCTCCGGAATCAAGCCAACGGCAATTGAAATTTGTGGTGTATTATTTTTTCTCATTGCAATATTTGTTTGATCTTCAAAATATATACCGGGTGATATAATCGGATTATAATATCCTGCCCTTTAAAACAAAAAAGGACTTTCACATTTTACTGCGAAAGTCCTAATATTTTAACGGCAGATGTAAATTCAGTTCAGAGTTGCAGACAGTGTTATGAAGCGTAATTAACTCACTTATTTATTCTGCCACGATCAACCTGCCTTACTGTCTAAAATACTCAAAAAGGCAGGCTAAACCCTAAATCCGATACCCTAATACGGAATCAGCTGCACCCTGAGGTAGTACCACAGGTCATGCATTTAAGGCATGTTCCGTTTCTGACCATCGTCATTGAAGAACACTCAGGACAAACATCTCCCGTGTACCCTTTCTGAATGGCAGTCTGTACCTGTTCCTTATAAGAAACTGAATACTTCAGTGCGCCGCTGCCGTTTGTTCCGTTCTCTTTAACAGCTGCACTGCCTGAATGTGCATGGCTGTGTGAATGAGAATGAGAGTGAGAATGTTTGGCAGTATTCAGATTTTTGTTGTAGTCATGATTAACTTCAACCATTCTTTCACTTACAATCTCTTCACTCACAAAATCGGTCTCATTGATCCTGGCGTTGAGTTTGCCGCCTTCAAGGTCCTGATTTGAAATGTGAACCAGATCATTTCTTCCGAGGTAGGTAAATGCAAGCTCTCTGAAGATATAGTCGATGATTGAGGTCGAGAATTTGATCCTGTCATGTCCGCTTACAACACCGGTGGGCTCAAATCTTGTGAAAACGAAAGCGTCAACAAATTCTTCGAGCGGCACGCCGTGCTGCAGACCGAGCGAAATTGAGATAGCAAACACATTAAGGAGACTTCTTACTGTGGCTCCTTCGCGGTGCATATCTATGAATATTTCACCAAGCTGACCATTCTCATATTCACCGGTTCGAATGTAAACCGACTGCCCGTTAATCTTGGCTTTCTGTGTGTAGCCTGTTCTTCTGTCGGGAAGTCTTCTCCTCTTGGCTATATAACGGTGAATAATCTTTTCGGCAACTTTAACGATATTGTTTTCTTCCTGTTTTTCGAAGATTTCCTCGAGGCCGTCATCAATACCGGTGCTGAGAGGCTGTGAAAGTTTTGAACCGTCTCTGTAGAGGGCATTAGCTTTAAGACCGAGTTTCCATGACTGCATATAAGCAGATTTTACATCGTCAATTGATGCCTGATAGGGCAGATTAATTGTTTTTGATATAGCACCTGAGATAAAAGGCTGAGCTGCTGCCATTATTCTGATATGTGCAGCGGCTCTGATAAATCTGGTGCCTTTTTTACCGCATTTATTAGCGCAGTCAAATATCGGGTAGTGCTCTCCCTTAAGATAAGGAGCGCCTTCAATGGTCATTGTACCGCAGATGTAATCATTTGCAGCCGCTATTTCCTGTTTTGAGAATCCGAGTGATTTAAGGAGATTGAACTCCGGATCATTGAGAGTCTCATCATCATAACGGAGTTTTGATTTAAGGAAATCTGCCCCGATTGTCCAATGATTGAACACAAAATTAATATCAAATGATGAAGGGAGTGCTTTTTCTATTATTGCAATCACTTCATCTGTAAATCCTTTAGCCTTCAGTGATTCAGGATTGATGTAAGGACAACCCTTGAGGGTTCCGCTGCCAATTGCATAATTCACAATCTCATCAATCTGATGCTGATTATATCCGAGTTTCTTTAATGCCGGGGGAACCGACTGGTTAATGATCTTGAAGTACCCGCCGCCGGCAAGTTTTTTGAATTTCACGAGCGCAAAATCAGGTTCAACACCCGTTGTATCGCAATCCATTACAAGACCGATTGTTCCTGTGGGAGCAATAACCGTAACCTGTGCATTTCTGAATCCGTGTTTTGTACCAAGCTCAAGCATCCTGTCTGCATCTTCTCTCGCAGCTTCAAGAAGGTCTGAGGGACAGTTTTTAGGATCAATACCCATCGGCTTTATCGTCAGTCCTTCATACTCATCATCGGGTACGTTATAAGCAGCTCTTCTGTGGTTCCTTATTACTCTGAGCATGTTAGCAGAGTTCATCTGATATTTCGGGAAGGGACCGAACTCTTTCGCCATCTCGGCACTGGTTGCGTAAGAAGTACTGTGCATAATAGCGGTAAGAGCACCGGTTATGGCAATACCTTCATCACTGTCATAAGGAATACCCATGATCATAAGGAGCGAACCGAGATTTGCATATCCGAGCCCGAGGGTTCTGTAATCATAGCTGAGCCGGGCAATTTCACGACTCGGGAACTGTGCCATAAGAACACTGATCTCAAGTGTGATTGTCCAGAGTTTTGATGCATGGCGGTATTCTTTTATGAAGAATTTACCGGTTTCGGCATCATAAAACTTAACCAGGTTAAGTGATGCCAGGTTGCATGCGGTATCATCAAGGAACATATACTCTGAGCATGGGTTTGATGCTTTGATCTCACCTTCTGCAGGGCATGTATGCCATTCATTAATTGTAGTATGGAACTGAAGTCCAGGATCAGCACAGGCCCATGCAGCATAAGCAATATCATCCCAGAGCACTCTTGCATTAAGAGTTTTGCTTGGTTTAGGCTCTCTGCCTTCTTTAGCAGCCTTTTTCTTCTCGGTTCTCCAGTAAAGATTCCAGTTTCCGCCGCTGTTTACTGCTTCCATAAACTCATTGGTTACTCTTACCGAGTTATTTGAGTTCTGTCCTGAGACAGTATGATAGGCTTCTGAATCCCAGTCAGTGTCATATACGGGGAATTCAATTGAAGTGTATCCGAGTTCGGCAAGTTTAATCACT
>CAYPMQ010000380.1:0-3069 GCA_964411625.1 uncultured Ignavibacteriaceae bacterium | reverse complement strand
TATTGTTGCCATAAAGGTTCTGCCCTGCAGATTCACGACGGCAACTTTTCCTTTAGGGGTTTCCGCTATATAATAGCCATTGCCGTGTGTTCCTCTCGGGTAATTCTGAGGTCTGAGAACACGGGGTTCAACCTTGATGTAATCCTGAGTTTGTCTTTTATCCCAGGTATGATTTCCGCCTGTGATTACATGAACACCTTTTGCAAAAAGCTCCTCCCCTTCTTTAGGAAGTATACCTTTCCCCTCATTAGTGTTTTCTCCGTTTACAATTACAAGATCAGTTTTATATTTTGAAATCAGTGAGGGAAGCCAGTTTAATGCCATGTCAAGGCCCGGTTTCCCGACAATATCGCCAACAAAAAGTAAGTTTAATAATGCCATAATTTTCCGTAAAAAGAAATTTAATATACCAAACATTTTTCAAATTTGTGACCTGTGCTTGATCTGAAATAAAGATTCAACTCCCTCCCATCCTGATTATCATGCTAAAAAGTTATACATGCATATCATAAAAACTTTTCCCATGCTCCCGCAGAAGTTATACAATCTTCTCAAAATAAATTCTGAATGCCTTCCCCCTGATTATCCCCTTTAAGAACAGAACTCATTATTTCGTATTTTGGCAGATTGATTTTATAACACTCTCAGTTACACAAATTATTTAACGGAAACTCTGCTCTTTTGGACTACTCGCAGCTTATTGATGACACCTCTTTCTGCATCCTTGATGTTGAAACAACGGGGATGAAACCACCACATGACAGAGTCATTGAGCTGGCAGTAATCATCATCAGAAATGGTAAAGCAGTAAAAAAATTCGAGACTCTGTTTAATCCCGGGGTACTGATTCCCCCCTTCATTACAGATATGACGGGTATTACAAATGAAGCAGTATGGAATGCACCGGTTTTCAGTGAAGAAGCGGAAAAAATTTCCGAAATTATAAAAGACACTATTATCGTGGGGCACAATATTGCATTTGATCTCAGGTTCCTGAACTCAGAACTTGAAATGGCAGGTTTGGAGCGGGTAAAGATTCCATCACTGTGCACACTCAAACTTGCTCACCGCTTACTGCCTGAACTGCAGAAAAGATCACTCGGAACTCTTGCAGCCCACCTCAGGATCAGACAGAAATCAGCTCACAGAGCATTTGATGATACACTGGTGACTGCAAAGGTTTTCCTGAAATTTCTGAAAAGGATTAAGGAAGAGTATCACCTTGAATATCTCCGTGATCTGCTGAACTTCCAGTACACCCCTGTTAAAAAACTGGTAAAAAAAGAAGTTGCCTCTGCCTCCAAAAATGTACTCAGCTTTATTCCTGACCTGCCCGGTGTTTACGAATTTATAAATAAAAGCGGAAAAGTCATTTATATCGGGAAGGCCCGGTCACTCAGAGAAAGACTTGCTGATTATTATCGTGAGTTCGCTCCCGGTAAAAGTAAAATCATAGTTCATAAAGCATCCAAAATCAGACTCAACGCCACCAATACAGAGCTTACTGCACTATTCCTTGAAAGTGAGATGATAAAGGAGTTTGACCCCCGCTTTAACGTAATGCTCAAGAACTTCGGGACCAAATACTTTCTCAGAGTTAACAGGAATCACCCTTTCCCGGATGTAACTCTTACGAACAAATTTGAAACTGATGGCAATGATTATTTCGGATTATTTATTTCAAGAAAAAAAGCTGTTGAAGTTCATGAAGTGATCAATAAATCATTTCAGCTTCGTGAATGCTCTGATAAAGAATTTAAAAAAGGCAAACCTTGTCTGCTTTACGAAATAGAAAGGTGCACGGGACCATGCTTCAATAATGAATTCGGGGTGTATGATGAGGAGATGATACGAATGTATAATTTTCTGCAGGGTGCAAACAGCGATGCCCTGAACAGACTGATCACGAAAATGAAAAAATTCTCGGATCAGCTTCTTTTTGAACAGGCTGCCGAAACAAAAAAACTCATTGAAATGATAATGAAACAGGTTCATAAATCTTCCCTGCTTTCAGAGCCTGTCAATAATGCAAAAGCCCTTTTTGAAATTTCCGGTTTCCCCGATAATGATTATATAATTCTGTTTAACGGTAAAGTTTATATAAGAGGCTTCAGAGAAACTTCGTCAGAAGAATTCTTTTCGATACTTGATGACATCTTTGATGACAACTTTACCCCCGGCAGACCGGATGAACAGGATTTTGAACGCCTCAGAACTTTACTCAACTGGTGTGTTTCAAACAGGGAAAAAGTGACCATTCATTACTTTAAAAACTATTCGTCCAAAGATAAACTGCTTAATAAATTACGTCTCCCCGATCGTTTTCTCACAACAACTGAAATTAATCTTGATTAATCCTTTTTCTCTTTCCTTATGATCACCCGGAAGCGGAAAAGTGAGTAGTGATTCGCTTCGCTTAGTGAGCAGTAAAGAGGACCCATATGAGGAAGGAGAATAATGCCGCCTCTATCACCGTCGGTGATTTCCGTTTGTAGCATTTCAGAACACCGTGATTTTTTATCTTCGCAGGAGATTTCCGTATAAAGCTGAAATTTTGAGCATCAAACTTTTTCAAATTATTATTGTATCATTGTATGATTGTATGATTGGATTAAGGAATGAGTTATGAAGTATGAGTTATGAAGTATGAGTTATGAAATTTTATTACTCGGGAAAGCTTCCCCCGACTGTAAACAACTAAAGGCGGCATACCACCGCAGTGGCTAAAGGGAAAAGTTAACAGCAGCCGGCCGTCATTGTGACAACTAAAGGCTATCTTTCAGGTTGTATTTATATGAGATCTTAACCTTGAATAATTGGTGTCTCGCCAGCCAAAACTGTAAGGGCTTAAACTGAAATAAACTGAAACCCTCCCATCCATCAATTAAATTAAAATCCGGAATGTCCTTCGGGCAGGGTTATTTCCCATTGATATTTCACTGCCTTAAATGAGGAAGACATTCCGGATTACAGCTCAAATGAATTATCACCTTTTAACTGTCTGAAAGCTTTTAAGCAGTGGGGAAAACAAAACAATTAATAAAATATCCGCGTAAATCCGCCAAAATC
>CAYPMQ010000379.1:0-3072 GCA_964411625.1 uncultured Ignavibacteriaceae bacterium | reverse complement strand
GTCGTAAATTATGCGCAGCCTTCGGTAAAAGGAAGAAAAATATGGGGTGACCTGGTACCTTTTGATAAAGTATGGAGAACAGGTGCCAATGAAGCAACAACCTTTGAAACAAAAAAAGACATTATGATTGAAGGCAAAGAGCTTAAGGCAGGAAAGTACTCTCTTTTCACTATTCCCGGTGAGAAAGTATGGACCCTTATTCTTAACACAGTTGCAGAACAGTGGGGTGCTTACAATTATGATTCATCAAAAGACGCACTGCGTGTCACTTTGAAACCAGAAAAAAGCAACCAGTTTAATGAAAAATTAACCATTACCGCTGATTCTGCAGATAAGGGTGCAATTCTTTCTATCTCGTGGGAAAATCTGACAGTTAAAGCAAAATTAGAATCCAAGTAATAATTCAGGAGCTGCTTTGCAGCTCCGTTTATTAAAATACACGACTATGAAAAGTTCAGCAGTATTATTAAAAATCTTTTTAATTTCATTGTCAATATTTATATGGGGATGTTCGGGATCAGTACCTGTTTGTGATCCTGATGATCTTGTAAAACAAAAAGAACTTAATTGTTATGAAGTTCCTGATTCACCCGGTTTAAGTAAATGGCGCTGTAAAGATTCGGCAGGTACCATTACAGCAACCGGCATGCTGACTGATGGTGAAAGAAACGGATTGTGGGAAATTATTGAACAGAATCCTTTGTATGGAAAAATCAGATCTGCCGGAGTTTATATCAACGGATATAAGGATGGCGAGTGGCGATCTTTTTATGCAAACGGAGTACTCAAAAGTGTTTCAAATTTTTCAAACGGTTGCCGGGATGGGTACTATTCTGATTATGCAGAGAATGGCGTTCTTCTGCTTAAGGGCACCTATAAAAACGGGCTTAAAGACGGTTGGTGGGAGATTTTTCATTTCAATGGTGTTCTTCAGGCTAAGGGTTATTATCTGAATGACATTCCTGAAGGGGAATGGGAAACCTTTTATGAAAATGGTGTCAGGGAATCAGTCGGAAGTTATAAGGATGGAAAGCAATCAGGGTACTGGAAATTCTGGGCACCGAACGGCATTCAGCATTCAGAAGGCACTTATATTTCAGGGAAAAAAGAAGGTGAGTGGACTTTTTATGAAACCGGCGGAACCAGAAAAGTTAAGTATGTTAATGATCAAGAGATCAGGTAAATGAAGGATATTTCCTGGCGGAGAAATCTGATTTTTTTATGTATAGGACAATTTCTTGCCATGGGGGGAATGAGTTGTGTTGTTCCGTTTCTGCCTGTTTACATACGTGAATTAGGGGTTAAAGGTTTTGATGATATTGCAAAGTTCAGTGGTCTCGTCTATGCTGCTCCATTCTTAACTGCTTTTTTTATGCAGCCTGTCTGGGGAAATCTCGGCGACAGGTATGGCCGCAAAATAATGACCGTAAGAGCTACCGGAGGACTGGGGATTGCCCAGGTTTTAATTGCTTTTTCTCCGAATGTATATATTCTGATCATGCTCAGACTTTTTCAGGGAGTTCTGAGCGGATACAATTCCGCCGCAATGACTCTTATTGCATCAAACACTCCAACCGAAAAACAAGGTGCTGCCATCGGTTATCTCCAGAGTTCCAGTAACGCAGGTATCATTATAGGACCCCTGATCGGCGGCGTTCTGGCCAGCTATTTTGGAATCAGAAATGTTTTTATTATCATCGGTGTACTGATGTTCCTTATATCGGTGATGATCTGGTTTTTCGTGGATGAGGAATTTGTTAAGGCTAATACAGATGAAACTCACTCTGCAATGGAAAACTGGGGATTTGTACTCAAGAGTAAAGCTTTAATGATCCCCTCGCTTATTATACTTCTTTCAAGTCTCAGTATTTCACTGATAAGACCGGTATTTATACTTTTTGTTGAGAAATTCCTTTCTGCCAAAGGGGATCTTGTCATGGCAACAGGTATGCTTTACAGCATCATGGGACTCTTCTCAACTTTTTCAGCCGCACTGCTTGCCCGTAAAGTTGATTCCGAAAGCGGTTCCAAAATCCTGAATGCAGGGCTGGTTGTTACAGGTCTGATGTATATTGCGCATCTGCTCGTTGGTGAAGTGATATGGCTCGTTCCCGTGAGAATGCTGCTAGGATTTGCTTACGGAATAGTTCTGCCGGCTATGTTCACAAATATCAGCCGCAACACATCTGCCGACAGAAAAGGGGGTGTGCTCGGAATAGGAACCAGTTTTCAGACACTTGGAACAATTCTGGGTTCGGTTCTGAGCGGGGGTATGGTCAGTATGATGGGGTTCGAAATTCCTTTTATTCTGGTTGGGATTTTATTCATGGCCCTTGTCATTCTAGGAGGACAGCTTGTTTATCCCGAAAAAAAAAGTTTTTCAGATCAAGTATAGTTATGATAAAATTTGGGTAAAAATGTTTTCCATTTTTGCATATAAAACCTCCGGACGAATCAATGTTCCTGCTATTAAACACTATTTTACTAAAACCGTACATTTTTTACGCTTAACCTGTTTATTTTGAAAAAACATTTTTCTTTTGAATTGAATAATTCCTTTTTTCCAAAAGTAAATTATTAAAAATCATACCGCTTTCTTCGGTGATTAAAGCCTCTCAGACTAAAAATGATTAAAGCAATTCGTACTTTCTGAATCGTACATCAATCAGTAATATCCCCGGAAATCTTAAATCCTTTTTTCCGCGGTTATTCAGGCGAACATACTTCCGTTTTTGTTACACCCGTACATATAAAACTTCCAACTAATTAAGCGGTAAGAATAAGAATCAACTGTTGCAGCAATGCTGTAAATTGTTCACAATTTATCATTTAATATTTCTACTTATACATTTAATTAACTAAATCAATACTCAAAGAAGGAGTGACAAAATGTCAAAACACTTTCTCTGAATAAGCATTCTGTTTGCAGCTTAATTTGTATCTGGCTGCGGTCAGAAAAAAGAACCGACCGAAACAAAAAATCCTGAAACTGAACAGAAAAAGGAAGATCTCACAGGTGAGAGTTTCACCATTAAATCTACAAAAGTAAGCGTTAACCTTCCTGGAAGCTGG
>CAYPMQ010000378.1:0-3094 GCA_964411625.1 uncultured Ignavibacteriaceae bacterium | reverse complement strand
CAATCCTGCATTACTGAAGGCAGTAGAATCTTCAAAAAGGGCGTGTGTGCCCACTATAACATCAGTTTCGCCTCCGGTGATGCGTTCAACAGTTTTTTCACGCTGCTTTTTTGTCTGGCTTCCGGAGATCATTTCAATGCCAAGCTGCCTTCTGCCGGGATTTTTACTATTATAGAGAGTGAAGAGTTTTGTAATGTTCTTGAAATGCTGATCAGCCAGAATTTCGGTCGGGGCCATAAGAACTGCCTGATATCCGTTATCAATTGCTATCAAAGAGGAGATGACCGCAACTATTGTTTTACCGGAGCCGACATCCCCCTGAACGAGCCTGTTCATCGGCTGAGGAGAAAGCATATCCTTTTTAATGTCAGAGAGAACCTTAAGCTGTGATTCTGTAAGCTGAAAGGGAAGTACATCAAGAAAGTCTTTAACCAGTGAGCTCTTTATTGAAAACTGAATGCCCTTATGCTCATGTTTGATTTTCATCCTCCTGACTGCGTTAAGAATTTCAAAGTAAAAAAGCTCTTCAAATTTAAATCTGTACCTGGCGGTTTCAAGTTCTTTTTCGCCGGGAGGGAAGTGGATATGCCTGATGGCATCCTTAAGAGGTATTACCCCGGCTTTTTTTATTATATGCTCAGGCAGAGTTTCTTCTACTGCTCCGATCCAGTAATTCAGAGCATTATTAATTATCCTGCGCAGCCCATAAACCGAAATCATACTTGTTTTGAAAGAATCGGATATTTTGTAAAACGGGATTATCCCCCCGGTATTAAAAAGCTTTACAGTCTGTTCATCATCTGACATTTTATCGATATCGGGATGATGTATCTGTAGGTGCATAAACTGAGAAAGTGATGGTTTACCTGAAACAGCAAAAAGATCACCTTCATTAAATCTGTCCTTGATGTATTTACTTCCCTGAAACCATACGCCTTCACAGCCGCCTGTTTCATCGCCGAAAGCAACAATGAGAATCTCTTTCCCCCTGATATATTTGGTTACCTTTTCTATTACCCTCACCACCAGAGTAATCTCATCTGAATAACCCCTTTTAACATGTTCATAGGCTGCAGCAACGGTCAGGATCTTAGAGCGGTTAATATATTTTGTGGGGAAAAAGAAAAGCAGATCGCGGATGGTTCTGATACCGGCATTCATAAGCGCTTTTGAACGTGATTCACCGATATATTTGAGATTGGTTACGGGAATATCAATATTATAACCAGAGGGAGGCATATTAAGGCATCCTTTATCTTAGACTGAAGGGTTCCCGGTAAAGGAACCCCCAGCTGTAATCAGTTCTGTTGTACTGCATCCCTGATGCATCAGATAATCACTTTAATTTCTGAAGATAGTCTGTGAGAAGTCTCACCCCAAAACCCGTCATGTAAGTTTTCTGGTAATTATTGTGTGAATTCATCATGGACGGGGCTGCGATATCTATATGAGCCCATGGAATTGATGAGTCGACGAAATTCTCGAGGAACTTGGCTGCGGTAATTGCACCTCCGTATCTTCCCCCGACATTCTTAACGTCAGCTACATCAGATGAGTTGTAAGTATTATATTCATCCCACATCGGCAAACGCCAGACTCTTTCGTAAGTATGAAGTCCCGAGTTGTAGAGACCTTCTGCCATCTGATCATCCTTAGTGAAAAGACCTGCAACAGTAAGCCCGAGCGCAACAGCACATGCTCCGGTAAGAGTTGCCAGATCAATAATCTGATCAGGATTGAGCCCCGAGGCGTAATGGAGGGCATCGGCCAGTATCATTCTGCCTTCTGCGTCTGTGTTATCAACTTCAATGGATTTCCCGCTTGAGGTTATAACTATGTCGCCCGGTCTCATTGAAGAGCCGTCAAGCATGTTTTCGGCCAGAGGCATGATTCCGGTTATCTGATGTTCAATACCGAGCAGTGCAGCGGTAAGGAGAGTTCCTGCAACAACTGCCGCACCCGACATATCAGCTTTCATCCACCCCATATTGTCAGGTGGTTTGATTGAGATTCCGCCTGAATCAAATGTTACACCCTTGCCGACAAGAGCAATGTCTCTGCCTGAACCTTTAACCAAGGGCTTATATTTTGCAACAAACAGCGCCGGTTCTTTACTGCTTCCGCCTCCAACGGCAAGAATGCCGCCCATGTTGTTTTCCTCAAGCTCTTTTTTCCTGAACTCCATGAATTCAAACGGCAGGTCTTTTAACCTTTCCTTCACGAGTAAGATAAATGAGCCGGGATAAATTACATTAGCAGGTTCATTCTCCAGATTCCTGGCAAAGTAAACACCATCTTTAACAGCTTCAGATATCCTGTTGAGTTGATTAAAGTATTCTCCACTGATTCCGGCAAGATAAACTGTCACATCTCTGTTTGAGGATTTATCGCTTTTATATTTATCAAATTTATATACCCCAAGGAAAAGTCCTTCCATAACCGAGAGATGGAGCTGTTCTTCGGAAGTAAACACGTTTTTATAATCTTTGAATTCAGGAAGCTGAACTATTACTTCTTCGGTATTCGATTTATAGAATCCTGAAGAAAGATCTGCAAGGTAGTTTCTAAAATAATCGGCAGTCATTTTGCCTGAGGGGTCTGTAACTGAAAGGAGAACCCGTGAAGGGCTTCCCGATGCCGGTATGAATGAGATATCACCTTTAATCTCATCGTGCTGAAGCTGCGGGAGCAGAACCCCGTAATTGTCTGCCATTACCCTGAGCGTTGATCTGAGATTATCGTCTTTCAGCAAAAAATAAACAGCGAGTGTGTTTGAACCCGAGAGAGAAGAAACCTCTCCGGATCTGAATTTTATATTAATCATTGTATTTGCTTTTCTCCAAATGTAAAATAGCGTCTGAAATTATCCGTTCTTTATAATCTTCAAGTTTTGCATCCCGTATTCTGATTCCCGAGGCGTATTTATGTCCGCCGCCGCCGTAATTTCCTGCAAAATCATTAACATAAACATTTCCTCGTGAGCGGAGTGAAACCTTAAATCCTTCATTCACCTCATGAAACAGAATCGCCATCTTAACGCCGATGACCGATAGTCCGAGGTTTATAAATCCGTCCGTTCCGTTTTCCTCAACCT
>CAYPMQ010000377.1:0-3095 GCA_964411625.1 uncultured Ignavibacteriaceae bacterium | reverse complement strand
TGTGTAAAAATCCGTTCTAATCCACTCTGCCGGGGCGGAATCCTCAAAATCAGTGTTTCAAAAAAGCAAAAATGGCTGATACCAACCTACAACGAGCAATCGGCAACGAACTTCCTTTCCCAAACTTCGGAGATCTTTTTTCTCTTTTATTAGAATAACCGGATAAAAAATATTGAAACAGGAACCGTTTCAAAGTGGAACAAAATTTGATGTAGTGCTTCATGAGGAGCGGCTTATTAAAATTAAGGAATAATGAAACTTATTTCTTCTCAATATTTTATTTCTTTGAGATATATAAAAATTTGAGTATTATTCTTTATTGTTGCAACTATATTTTTGACTAATAATTATGGAACTTAAATGACGGAAATCAGGTTTCCGGATTTTCAAGCTGCCTGCCTCACAGGATTCACAGATCCCGTCATACCATTTACATTTTTCCCAATCACAATAAAATGAAGCTATGAAATACCTGAAATACTTCCTGTTTCTATTTGCCCTGACGACGTTTTGTGTTCAGGCACAAAACATTAACGGCAGGATATCCTCATCAGTCTACATGTATGACAGATTCTACTCACTAACCGAATCTGATTTTGTAGCCAGAGGATTCCAGACTCTGAATCTCAATGTCAATGAAGGAATCTTCTCTCTGAGGAGCTCAATGGCATTTGAAAATTTTATCAATACCGGTACTGCAGGAAGGTCAAGATTTTATAATCTTTACCTCGAAGCACGTAACCTGTTCAAAGCAGCAACGGTTAAGGTTGGACGTCAGCCATTATTCATGGGGCTGGCCGCAAGTGTGTTTGATGGTGCATCCATCGATGTCAGGTACAACGAATTTGGTTTGAAGGGTTTCTATGGCGGGAACGTTCCGGCATACCAGAAGTTTGAACTCACCGGGAATTTCTCTGATGATTTCATCGGCGGGGCTGAACTCTCAACCGGCATAATTCCTTTCACTGATTTCTCAGTCGGATATATCCATAAAAATTTCAAGCCCGAAGATTACCTCACCACCAGGCTTGATGATAATTATGATCCCGTCACTCTTCTGATTCAGCAGAAATCAAATCAGTTCAGGTATATGCATGCCAGAGCACTTTTTGATGCAGGTCCGGCATTAAATGTGAATGCGCGTTATGAATATGATCTGAATTACAAGACAACATCAAAAGTTGAGTTTGAAGCCAATCACCGATGGCAGGATAAAGCCTCCTTCTCGATTTACTATAATTATATGGATCCCAAAATCAGATACAACTCAATCTTCTCGGTATTTGATTTCGGAAACACTTCGGAAATCGAACTCGGAGCTTCCTATGATTTCCGGGAAAACTATACTATCAACGGCCGTGTGGGACGCGTTCTTTATGACGACGAATCATCTGACAGAATCAGCATAGGCTTAATCACCCCTTACGGTTCACTCACATACCGCAAGAATCTTGGCATTGCGGGTGAACTCGATGGAATATCGCTTTACGCTGCAAAAACATATTTTGAAGGATTGCTTACACCATCAATAGGTCTTTCCTATTCATCGTATAAACAGAGCGAGGATTCCAGTACCAATGATCTGCTGACCATCATGGCAGGTGTTAATCTTCGTGCAATCAGATGGCTCTCATTTGATACCCAGATTCAGTATCTGAATAACCCGATCTATAAGAAGGATCTTCGGTTCCTGTTCAAGATTAATTACTGGTTCAATACTAACTTATAAAGATTAAGATTATGAAATTATTTAAGATATACTCTTTCATGTTACTTCTTGCGGTTAGTTTATTGACTTTAACCGCATTTCAGGCAGGAACAGGCACGGGAGGAGATAAAAAAGGAAGCGTGATAAAATTCTCACATGAAAAACACGCTGAACTTTCCGCCTGTTCAGACTGCCATACAACGGTACCGAACAGTGTATCACTGAAGGATGACCTGTTTCCGGGTCATGAACAATGTTCTTCATGCCACGATGTAGAAGACTCTGATCAGTGTTCAACCTGTCATTATGACGGAGTTTATGAACCGATTCAGAAACCTGCTTCGGAGCTGATTTTCAGCCACAATCAGCATATGAATGATAAGAATGAATGTCTGGCATGTCATGGCGGAATAGAAAAGGCCGGATATGAAATTAAAACCGGCTCATACAACCCGGGTATGGAAACATGCTTCACCTGCCATAATGACCGAAAGATCGCTTCAAACTCCTGTGAATCATGCCATATATCCACAGCAAATCTCATTCCCGGGGATCATAAAGTCGCAGATTTTATTAAAGTCCACAAATTTAACGCAAACAAGCTTGATGCAAACTGCGTCATGTGCCATGATGAATCGTCATGTATGGACTGCCATACCGCAACAAGCGTAATGACGGAAGATAACAGCCGCGATAATTTTTATATGCCGTATATTCAGTCAACTTTCAAGGATGGCGTAAAACAGCAGAAGATCACCCGTGTTCACTCACTGGATTTCAGGTTCTCACACGGAATTGATGCAAAAGGCAAACTTTCTGACTGCTCAACCTGCCACCAGACAGAGACATTCTGTGCAGAGTGCCATAATCCCTCAACCAACGGTGATTATGCTCTGAACGGCATTGTTCCGATGACTCACCTTAAGCCCGGTTTTGTAACAATCGGTGTTGGAACAGGCGGAGGCGAACATGCAAAACTGGCGCGCAGAGATATGAATAACTGCGTGGCCTGTCATGATGTTCAGGGGGCCGATCCTAACTGTATTACCTGCCATAACGATGCCGACGGTATAAAAGGTACGAATCCAAAAACTCACGTTGCGGGCTTCATGAAAGATGAGAATGGCGATTGGCATAATGATCTTAATTCAGTTTGTTATACATGCCACACTGATGCAAATGCACGCCCCAACGGAGTGAAGACTTTAGGTTTCTGTTCTTATTGTCATAAATAAGGTTTAGCTATGAAGAACATTAAATTCATCTATCTGTTATTAATTCCGGTACTGGCCGGTTTCATATTAAGCGGTTGTGCTGATGTTAAGGATGAAGTCACAGGAACCTCACCTGAGGTTAATGTGCATTCATCGGGCATTCTGAATAAGAG
>CAYPMQ010000376.1:0-3107 GCA_964411625.1 uncultured Ignavibacteriaceae bacterium | reverse complement strand
TTTCAATCATTTTGTTGGCTATTTTGTCGGCTCTGAATACCTCAATAATTTTACCATTTTTGTTTATTTTGGCAGAAAAAGGTGCATCAACAAGGCTGAGGAATTCAAAGTATTTTTTTCTCTCTGCCGAATCAACTTTCATAGTGGAATTAAAGCTGATACTGGTATCCCTTTCACCTTCTCTCATCTTCAGTTCATAGCTTACTCCGGTTATTACAAACTCGAGTTCGCCTGTTCCGTCGTTGTCAACCTCCTTCACTTCTGCAGTAAGAATATAAGTTCTTTTATCAGTAGTGATTCTGTAAAGGGTGGTATCAGCAAAAAGTGCCGATGTATCAACTGTCTGTGAAAGGAATCTGTAAGTTTTTTTGTTTCCTTTTTCAAATTTGTAGGTTAAACCAAATTCACTTTGATCCTTAATTTCTTCATATCCACTGAAGTTAAAATCCGAAGTGTCAGCATTCAGCATGGAGAGCATTACTTCGCTTCCTGCAGCGGGAGTATTATTTTTGTCACAACCCTGGAACAATAATATTCCGGCGGTAATGATTATTAAACTGATAAAGCTTTTCACAGCCTTCCTTTCAATTTACTTAATTATAAATCAGATATTTTTTTCTTTTTTCTTTAAAGTTTTTAATTTCCGCGTCAAATGAAGAAACTATCTCAGCGGGCGTTTTCCCCTGCTGTAGCATTTCTCTGAGCCGTTTCGTTCCGGCAAGTTTATCAAACCATTTTTCGTTGAAGCTGAATTCCTTTTTGTGAGTTTTAATCACTGCATATATAACTGAAATTCCTGTGTAAAATGGCTCAAATTTTTCAGGATCCTTTATGGTCATTTCAACTCCGAAACATTTCTGATTCCTGAATTTGGGGTTCAGAGCCACACCGGGTATTTCAGCAGGAGTAAATGTGATTAAAGAAAAATCTGCTCCTCTTATATCCAGCTTTTTAATCTCATTAAGAAGAACTTCAAAATTTATAAACGGTGCTCCTGTTATAAGAAACGGAAGATCAGTGCCTCTTCCTTCAGAGAGGTTTGTGCCTTCAAGGAAGCACATCCCGGGATATTCCATTATCGTTTCAACATTGCGGATATTTGGTGAGGGATTTACCCACATCATGCCGAGGCCGGCATAATCTGTGTTTCTGTTATAGTCTCTGCATTTAATTATTTCGGGATTCAGGGATTTTCCCGTCCGTTTTTTTATATCATCAGCAAAGTAGAGGGCCAGCTCACCTGTTGTCATTCCGTGAACAACCGGAATGTCTGTTATCCCTACAAATGATCTGAACTCATCCTCAAGAACCGGACCTGCAACCCTGTTACCGCCAAGCGGATTTGGTCTGTCAAGAACAATGAAACTTTTACCGTTTTCCGCAGCTGCTTCAATACACTTGTATAAAGTAGAGATATAAGTGTAGAATCTTGCTCCTATATCCTGCATATCAAACATCAGGATGTCAGTTTCCGCAAGCATCTCAGGTGTGGGTTTGTTTATTGTACCATAGAGCGAGTAAACTTTAAGCCCCGTTGCCTGATCAATAGTTGTTTCCACTTTTTCACCGGCTGAGGCATTTCCTCTGAATCCATGTTCAGGACCGAAGATTGCCGTGATTTTTACCCCCTTCATTCTGACAAGTGTATCAACTATGTGAGTGCCGTTTTTCAGTACGGCAGTGTGGTTAGTGACTATTCCGGTTCTTTTGCCTTTGATCAGCGAAGCATCACCCGAAATCAGTACTTCGGCACCTGTCATGAATTGCGGATTTATGAAAAAAGGAAGTAAGAGAATGATGAGGAGACTTTTCATCAGGGGGTTAATTTTCCTTTGGCAAGGTTCCATGCCGCAATAGTCATACCATCCCAGATCGTATTGTCATAAATCATTTTTTCCACTTCATCATAAGTAGCTGCAATAAGCTCAAACTCCTCCGTCTGATCGGGTTTAAGTGGTGCGGGGTAAAGTTCTTCGGCGATAAAGACGTGACAAAGTTCATCGGATACACCGTTAAAAGGAGCAAAGTATCCGGCATATTTGTATTTTTTTGCGCCGAAACCTGTCTCTTCTCTCAGTTCCTTATCCGCATTTTCAAGTGCCTCATAACCAGCGGATATTCCACCGCAGGGCAGTTCAATGCTGTCTCTGTCCAGTAAATACCTGTACTGATTCAGCAGAATAATTTTGTTTTCTTCATTAACGGGGATAACCATGGTTGATCCGTTTGTGTGGATGTAATGATATTCTCCGTAATGGTCAGCGCCGGGAATATAATATTCGTCAATTTTGTAAGTCCAGTATTTATTGACGGTATGTTCCCGGCAGCTGAGTTGTTTCCATTTATCCATTGCTTAAGATTTCGCCGCGGCTGAAGAAATGAGCCACTTCGAGCTTTGCGTTTTCGTCAGAATCACTTCCGTGCACCGCGTTTTCAGCTTTACTTGTTGCAAATAATTTTCTGATTGTACCTTCGTCTGCCTGGGCAGGGTCGGTTGCGCCGATAAGTTTTCTGTAGTCCGCAACAGCATTTTCTTTTTCGAGCATCATCGGCACACACGGACCTGAACACATGAAATCAACCAGTTCAGCATAGAAAGGTCTTTCTTTATGAACTTCATAAAATCCCATCGCCGATTCTCTGGTCATGCGGACCATCTTCATTGCTTTAACTTTAAATCCTGCTTTAATAATATGGTCAATGATAGCACCTGTATTTCCGGCTTTAACTGCATCCGGTTTGATGATTGCTAACGTTATATTGCTCACTTATTCTCCTTGTTTTAGATTATTATGCTTTTTTTGAAGGGGCTTCAAGAGCCTTTTTCATTGTAATACCGATATCCGCCGGTGATTTAACGACTTTGATTCCGGCTTTTTTCATTACTCCCATTTTTTCTTCGGCAGTACCTTTACCGCCTGAAATGATTGCGCCTGCGTGGCCCATTCTTCTGCCGGGAGGTGCAGTCTGGCCGGCAATAAATCCGACGACCGGTTTCTTAACATTCTTTTTAATATACTCGGCAGCTTCTTCTTCAGCAGTTCCGCCGATCTCTCCTATCATAACGATTCCTTCAGTATCATCATCTTCATTGAAAAGTTTAACAA
>CAYPMQ010000375.1:0-3113 GCA_964411625.1 uncultured Ignavibacteriaceae bacterium | reverse complement strand
CTGACCCCGCCGCCAAATCCCTGGGCAGGGCTATCGGTTCACTGGAAGAACTGAAGAGAAGGATGGAATCAGCCAGGGATAAAAAACATGAAGTTGCAATTAATCAGATAAAAAAAGTTGTAACAGCTTTTTATCCAAACGGCAATCTCCAGGAGAGGGAGCTTAATTTTTTCTAATTTGCGAATAAATACGGGCTCGGGTTTCTTGACACCCTTTACAGTAAACTTACTGTCGGAAGAAACGAGCACCAGTTAATAATTCCGGACTAACTAAAAAAGATAATATACCGTATGCGCTTCTTTTTATTGATTTTTGTGATCAGCACACTCATTCCGTTCGTGAAAGCAGATGCACAGCGTTTCGGAAAGAAAGATTTACCCCCTTTGCTCACAAGAGACTCCCTGATTGAAAAATATTCGGAATACGGCACACTCATTTACCTCAAGTGTGAAAATTCTGTTTTCCCGGATGATGTACGGAATTTCGGTTACACTTATAACGGTAAAACATTTCCTGCCGCACAGCATTATTCAGACAGTACGGTGGCTGTATTCATTCCTAAATATTATAACGCAGGCAGGGATGTTGATATACTTATTCATTTTCATGGCTGGTATAATAATGTTGATTCAGTGCTTCTGCAGTTTGAACTTATAGAACAGTTGTATGAATCAGAAAAAAATGCAATCCTGATCATTCCCGAAGTCGCTAAAAATGCCCCTGATTCATACGGAGGCAAGATGGAACGGAAAAACGGCTTCACGAAGCTCATTAATGAAGTTCTTGACAGCCTTAAAGAACGTGAACTTATCAAAAAAAGCAAACCGGGCGATATAATAATTTCCGGTCACAGCGGCGCTTACAGGGCAATTTCTTACATTCTTCTGTGGGGCGGACTGATGGAAAATATTAAAGAAGTATATCTTTTCAATGGTATGTACGGGCACCTTGAGCGCTACACCTATTGGCTTGATCACTACCCGGCAAAGTTCATTAATGTTTATGCATCTGATACGGGCACCCGTAGTGAAACGGAACGCATGGTTGAAAATTTCTCCGCATGGGATTTTGACTATATTTATGCCTTCAATGAGGAGCTCACCCCTGAAATCCTTGAAGATAACAGGATTGTAATTATCTACACCAATCTTGCTCATGAGGATGTTATTCACAAGTCAAGGAATTTGTACAAATTCCTGATGGCAAGCTGCTTTGAGTGAAGTGATTTCCGGTATCAGGAGAGAATTAACTTTATTTGGATTCAATTAATTAGGGCAATGATTTAGTCTAAAAGGTAAAAATTGATTTTTATTTTTTGATTCAATTTATAAAGAGAATTCATAGTTGTTATATACAGTAATTCCTGCAGAGTAAGCAGCCTTACAAACATATTGCTTTCATTTTGAATTATTTATATTTGTAAAAACAATTTGAAAACAGTGTGTTATAAAAAATATTTTCATTCAATAGATTCTTTTACTAATCCCCTCAAAAGACAGCAATATATAGCAAAGAAATTCTGAATCAAATTTTATAAGTAAATAGTCAAGATGAGATATGGACAGCAAAAAGGAAAAAATGTTGCTTAAAATGAGCAACTTCAATTCCTCACTTAAGAATTTAGAAAAAGTTGCAGCAACAAAAAAAAATTTTTCCGTTCTTGAAATAGCCGGTATCATAAAATGGTTTGAGTTAAGTTTTGAACTGGCATGGAAGATCATGCAGGATTATCTGGCATCCGCTGGGTATAATGACATCAAAGGTCCGCGCCCTGTTATAATGCAGATGGGACGGGATAATATAATTGATCCCTTTAAGTGGGAAGAATTGTTAAACGCCCGGAATGAACTGTCACATCTTTATGATGAAGAATTAAGCAATGATCACTACGATAAGATTCTCACTGAATATCTGCCCCTGATGGCTGAGTTCAGGGATATCATCAGAGAAAAATATGATGACCTCTCAGCTCAATGAATTCGGACTTCGTGAAAAGGATATGGAATACCTTATTTCTCTGCTGAGAGAGAATCAGAATATAGAAAAGGCTGGTATTTTCGGAAGCAGGGCGGTTGGTAATAATTCACGGGGTTCTGATGTGGACCTTGTTTTATATGGTGAAAATCTCACTCTGCGGGAAGCATCATTAATACACTACAAACTGGAAAATGAAAGTCCTACTCTGCTGTTCTTTGACGTTGTGGTTTTCCATAAGCTCAAAAAAAAGCTGCTCAGAGAAGAGATCACCCGGGATATGAAAATCATTTACACACGCACTCCCTGATGCAGCTCGTTCTTCATATTTCTGAGGATACTTTCATATTCGACTCTACGAATTCGGCGCCATATTTGTTATCACACGTATCTGCTGCAAAGTTTTTCCCGGCTTATAAAATATGAATGATTTCCAGCCAAAGAGATCAGGAAACTGTACTTATCAGATTGTGCTTTAATTCCCTATATTTGTAAAAATCAAATATTCATAATTGTGAAGAAAATGAAAAAGAATCTACCTGTCAGATCATCAAACTACGGTGAAATGATCAGAAGGAACGGATACTACGTTGATAAGACCCCGTTTATACCATTACTCGAAAAAAATGAGTATCAGTATGTTGTTTTTCTTCGGCCAAGGAGATTCGGGAAGTCACTCTTTCTTTCCACACTCGAACACTATTACGGAATTCAGTACGCAGAAAATTTTGATGAACTTTTTGGGCAGTATTATATAGGGCAAAGTAAAAATGTCACAAACCTTAAGAACAGGTATTTTATTCTGAAATTCAATTTCAGTGCTCTGCCGGGAGATAATACCGGAGAAATAAGGAGGGAGTTTAATACAGAGATCAGGACGCAGTTCAAGCGGTTTTTAGATACTTATGAAATAGGGTCAGATGAAGAAAGGAAGGCAGCCGCCTCAGGGGAAAGCAGTACCGAAATGTTCAGAAATTTTATGACAGTATTCATTAAACATCAGCCGGAGGGAAAAATTTACCTGCTGATTGATGAATATGATCATTTTACGAATGAGTTGTTCTCATTCAGACGGACTGAATTCAGGGAAATGGTTTCGGGAAATGGCTGGGTCAGGAAGTTTTACGAGGTGATTAAAC
>CAYPMQ010000374.1:0-3125 GCA_964411625.1 uncultured Ignavibacteriaceae bacterium | reverse complement strand
CGGCTTTATGAGGGAAGAAGCACAGTGGGCAGGAATCAGAAATGTGATATTGTGCTTCGGCAGGGAGGTATATCTGATGAGCATGCAATTCTGCTGTGCAGAAATGATAAATTTTATATCAAAGATAATCTCAGTTCAAACGGTACCATTGTTAATGGTGTTGTGCTTGAGCCTGATCAGACCCTTGAACTTAAAGATAATGATATTGTGAAAATCGGAACGGTAACACTGAAATTTAAGAAACTTTAACCACTGAATGATAATGAAACAGCTAATTTTAATTACGCTCTTTTTCTTTTCGGTCAATTTATCTGCCCAGGTTCTCAATCTGCGGCACATTAAAACCACCTCATCAAAACCGCCCCTGGCAGTTTCGGCCGTCCAGGTTTTTGATGCTAATGACGAACCTGTAACGGGATTAAATACTTCCAATTTCAGAGTATCGGTTGACGGTATGCTTCCTGATAACCTTCAGGTTTCAACTTATGAAAAATCAGGGATAGGCCTTGATATTATGCTCTGTCTGGATCTTTCAGGCTCCATGACCGGCGCACCTCTTGAAACTATGAAAAAATCGGTGCTGAAGTTTATTGACGATATGAGGGCTATTGACCGGCTTGCAATTTATTCTTATGCCGATGATGCCGTGCTTGTAACCGATTTCAGCAGCGAGAAGAATTACCTGAAGGGAAAAGTGAACGCGCTTACTGCAGGCGGAAGCTCCACGTCTTTATATTACGGTATCCACAAAGGTCTGGAACATCTGAAAAAGAGTCCTGAAGAGAAGGGTAAAATTGTGATTGTGATTGGTGATGGTCATAATGAAAGCCCCGCTCATTCATTCACCGATGATGATGTGATAGAATCGGCAAATCAGGCAGGGATCCCGGTTTTCTCTCTGGGCTACACAAGAGGAAACAGAGCCCACTTCCAGTCACTCGAAAAAATATCAGGTAAAACGGGCGGTAATTTTTATGACTCCCCCACAGATGAGGAACTTCAGAAACAATATGAAAAACTGTACAGGCAGGTTCTGAACATCTATATTCTCACCTACCGGGCATATGGCAAGGAAGGTGCGGGAGTTGAACATGACGGCGCAGTAACCGTAAATTATAACGGCAGGCAGGATAGCAAGAACTTCAAACTTATTGCCTCGCTCACTCCCAAAAAGCTTGATGATGTGGCAGGCGGATTATCTACCACTCTGATAATTATCATTATCGCATCACTTTTGATAACAGGCGGAGTGATATTCCTTATCTCACGAAAGATTACGCAGAAACGGGAAGAAGAACAGGCAATTAAGAGAGAAGAGCTTAAGAGAAAGCATGAAGAAGAAATAAACAGATTACGCGAAGAGAAGGCCGCTCTTGAAAGACAGGCAAGAGAAAAAGCAAACCAGCAGGCACAGACCATGGTTACCTCGCCTGATGAACGTGCTGCTTCCGGTGTTCAGGAAGACAAGACATTTATTATGCGTCCTGCCGGGAATGCAAATATCCTCAGGATGGCCATTCAGGTTGGCCCGCTTGCAGGCAAATCATTTAATGTGAGACAAACAGGTGCCACAATCGGAAGAAAAGACGGCAATACTATAGTGCTCCCGGAACAGACGGTTTCTTCACAGCATGCGCAGATTTATTACTCAAATGGTGCTTTTCATTTAAAAAATATGAGTTCTTCAAACGGAACTTATGTTAACGGAAGTCTGATAACTGATGTAACGCTCAAACACGGTGATTATTTCAAAATCGGTCAGAATGAAGGACAATTTTCGATTTACTAAAATGCGGATAGTTTTTTATGCCTTTTGTCATTATTAATGAAAATCATTCTGATATCGGCAGGGTAAGAGCGGCAAATGAGGATTATTTCGGCTCTTACTCCGGCAGCTTCGGAAATCTCATCATCGTTTGCGACGGCATGGGCGGGTATAAGGGCGGCGCCACTGCGTCAAAACTGGCGGTAGAGAACATTTCGGCTCATTTTGCCGAACTTCAGTTTACGGAAAATACCGACCTTGCCGATGAACTCAATTTTTCTCTTCAGAGAGCACATTACAAAATAAGAGAGGAGGCTGCCCGGGACCCCGAGCTTAAAGAGATGGGTTCAACTGCTGTGGTTTTGTTGATTAATAACAATAGATTTTATACCGCACATGCAGGTGATTCGAGAATTTATCTGATACGTAAAGGTAAAATTTATCAGATAACAAAAGATCATTCCCTCGTTCAGAAAATGGTTGATTCACAGATGATCACTGAAGAAGAGGCTAAAAATCATCCCCGCAGAAATGTTATTCTGAATGCCCTTGGGGCAGAAAAGGATTTCTTTTCGGATGTCTCTGCTCCCGAGCAGCTTTTTGAGGAAGATATCTTTGTGCTTTGTTCTGACGGACTCACCGGTCATGTTGAAGATTCTGAAATCCTGAAAATCGCAACCGAAAACGACCCCCGGCAGGCAGTTCTTTCGCTCGTCAAACTTGCCAATGACCGCGGAGGTAAAGATAATATCACCGTCCAGATTGTTAAGGTTCAGAAAAAAGGACAGACCGTCAGCAATAATAAAAAGTACAAATTCGGGATGCCCGCGCTTGTAGTGTCGGGCCTGCTTCTCATTGCAGTCAGCGCAGTTTATTTCACCGGTGTTTACAGACCCTGGATTGAGAGTATCGTGGGTAAACAGGAGGAGAAGAAGGATACGGTGATTGTGAAAAAAACTGCCGTGCCTGATTCACTCAAGGCAGACAGTCTTTCATCAAATCCGGATTCAGGAAAAAGGAATGCACTTCCGGATGCGGGTGATTCAAATATAAAAACCGGAACAAAATGAAATCCTGAGGGGGGAGCCATGAAAAAGATATTACTGATTCTTCTGTGTCTTACGGTTGAGTTATTTGCCCAGTTTGATATTCTTAAAGAAGTTCTCAAAGCGGGCGATGAACTCAATAAGGTTCTGCTTGATTTCACCCGCCTCACCGATGATGATGAAAACAGAATAGGGGAGGGGCTGCATCAAAAAATCTCCTCAAAGCAGACGGCATACACAACAAAGAAATTTGACGTAAACGCCGTTTTCTCAAAAATCAAAAAACACGTCACCAGAACACACCTGCATTACAG
>CAYPMQ010000373.1:0-3130 GCA_964411625.1 uncultured Ignavibacteriaceae bacterium | reverse complement strand
AAATGCTTCTGTCTTCACCAGCCGTAATAAGCTTTTTCCCATCCGGGGTAAACATCACTGCAGATATGCCGCTCTTCTGATCTCTGAATGAGGCATAATTAAAGAGTGAATTTGTGTTCCATAGATTAGCCGTTTTGTCTGACGCGCCTGATGCAATAACGGAATCTGTCTTATGAACATCAAGAGTGTAGATGTAACCTTCATGACCTTCAAATTTGCTTTCATCAACCCAGTCAATAGTTCTTATCATTTTGATGAGTTTGTCACCTGCAGCTGAGTAGAGATAATCGCCTTTATGATTGAGTTTAAGAGCAGAAATAAAATTGTTATGAACTTTAAGCAGTTTAAGTTGGATTCCGGAGATCGCATCCCAAACACGGATTGTCCTGTCATAGCTTCCGGAAACCACTGTGTAATCTTTATTAAGAAATGTAAGAGATGATACTCCGTCAGTGTGACCGGTAAGATTTGAAAGCAGTTTTCCGCCGGGGAGTTCGTAAATTCTGATATAACCATCGGCAGAGCCTGAGGCAAGTAATTTACCGTCAAAGCTGATCGCAAGTGAGGTTATTTCTTTTTCCGCACCTTCCAGCCTTTTCTCAGAAAAATTCCCTGATAGTGAGAGATCATAAACTGTTGTATCTGACCCGGCAACAAATACAACTGAGCCATCCGGTGAAACCGTGAGTGCAAGAAGGTCAACAGAGTTGCCTTTTATTGAATATATTGGTTTCCCGTCATCAATACTCCAGAAATCAATATCATTGTTTATTGATGAAGTTACAATAAGTCCCTTTTTCACCAAAAAAAGGATATTGTTAACCAGCAGGTTTTCACCGCGCAGTTCATTAACAACAGATTTTGATGAGATGTTATATTTTTTGACCGTAAAATCAAAGAGTGCAGCAAAAACGTGCCGGTTGTCTTTGGCAAATTCAGTTGTCAGCACCGGCTCAGATTCTGTGAAAATGGTTGAGAAGATACTGTATTTCTGCTGTTCTGTATTCAGTTCATATATAAATACTGATCCGTCATAGCAACCAGATGCAAGCCTGTTACCATCCGGCGAGAAAGAGAGCCCGGTAATCAGATCTGTCTGATCCTGGAAATTAAAGATAATATCACCGCTCATAATATTGAATACCTTGACAGTTCCGGTACCGGTTCCGTAAGCTGCATAAGCTCCCGAAGGATGAATAGCAAGGCTGTTAACATCGGCGGGTGTTTTAATTATCGTGATGACTTCATCGGTTTCAAGATCCCTGATTGCAACTGAATAATCATAGCTTCCCGATAGAAGATACTTACCATCAGGTGTGATCTTTATGGAAGTTATCACATCATTGTGCGCATTGACAGATTCAATTTCTTTGCCTGTGACCAGATCCCATACACGTATTTTAGCATCAGCCCCGGCACTGTATAAGATATTTTTAGTCGGATGGAATCCAAGCGCTGTTATATCTGAGGTGTGTCCCTGCAGATTCAGGAGCAATCTGTGATCTTTGAGGTCCCACACTTTTATAATGTCGTCAAGCCCGCCGCTTGCAAGCAGTGTTTCATCGTTGTTAACTGCAATTGAGAGAACCCCCTCACTGTGACTTTTCTGAAATACTGCATTGCTCTGCTGGGCCATGAGCGGGGTTAAAATAACTGAAGCACCCAGAACTATTAATAAAAAAATGAACCTTAAAACTTTCATTAATACTCAGTCTGATTTTTTGATTGTTGTTTTATACCTTAAATTTGTATCAAGGATATTTCCTAAACCTTAAAAGTAATCAAAATTTCATACAATAAAAACTTATCGGTAAAAAAATTGAGCGAAACGTATAAAAACAGCGGTGTAAATATTGAAGCAGGTGATGAAACTGTTGAGCGTATAAAAAGCCTTGCAAAATCGACATTCAATAACAATGTATTATCGGGTATAGGGCTATTTGGTGCATTTTACGAAATTGATACTGAAAAGTATAAAAAGCCGGTGCTTGTTTCATCCGTTGACGGAGTGGGTACAAAACTAAAGCTTGCTTTTATGACCGGTAAGCATGATACAATAGGTCAGGACCTCGTAAATCATTGCGTAAATGATATAGCAGTCTGCGGAGCAGAGCCTCTTTTTTTTATGGATTACATGGCTTTCGGGAAACTCGTACCTGATGTTGCAGAGGCTATTATATCAGGGTTTGCGAAGGCATGCAGAGAAAACGGCTGTGCGCTGATAGGAGGGGAGACTGCAGAGATGCCCGGTTTCTATGCCGAAGATGAGTATGATATTTCAGGTACAATTGTGGGTGTTGTTGAAAAGGATAGAGTGATAAACGGAGAGAGAGTTCAGAAAGGGGATGTTTTGTTAGGTCTGAGATCAACCGGTCTGCATACAAACGGTTATTCTTTGGCAAGAAAAGTTTTATTTCCCTTTTACAGCCATGATACACGCTTTGAATCACTTAGCGGAACTTTGGGTGAAGAACTTCTTGCTGTTCATAAATCATATCTCCCTGAGATCAGAATTTTAAAGGAATTTAATGGATTAAAAGGACTTTCGCATATAACAGGCGGCGGAATTGTCGGTAATACGAAGCGGATACTGAAAGGGGACCTTACATTAAAAATTGACTGGGATGCATGGGATCTCCCTGAAATATTCAGAATTATTCAGAATACAGGTAACGTTTCTCCTGAGGAAATGAGAATGGTATTTAATATCGGTATAGGTCTGATCGCGGTAGTTTCAAAGGAAGAAGCCCAGGTTATTGCAGATGCCATAAAAGCATCAACAGGCGAAAACCCGGTATTCATGGGTGAAATTGCCTGATGAATGCAGCCATGTTCAACAAATGTAAACCTCTCGCAAGTCTTTTATTTATAATACTTTTAACCGGATCGGCAGATGCACAGGATAAATATGACTCACTTTATATTTCGCTTAAAAACTTCAAGCTAAACAAGAGTGCAAACGCCGATATAATATCATACTCACTGGAAACTGATTTTGTAAATAATTTTTACACTCCTTACCCACACTCATTTAATGCTGCAGTTGATATAGCGCTAAGAGACAGTGATAATGATTCTTTGGTAAGCCTTAATTTTAACCCCTTTTCTCTGACAATAAAAAGTGTTGAAG
>CAYPMQ010000372.1:0-3134 GCA_964411625.1 uncultured Ignavibacteriaceae bacterium | reverse complement strand
TCATCATGCACAGTACCCCTTACAAGCCGCATACGCCAGTAATTATCCTGCTCAGTGGGGGCAATATCCGGAAGTAAACTGGTTGAAGGGTTATAAAAAGTTCGCGTCATTCCCAGGGGTTTAAAAATTTCATCTGAAGTGAAAGCGTCAAGTGTCTTACCCGATATTCTTTCAATAATTTTCCCGAGCAGAATAACCCCGAGATCAGAATAAACGGTTTTTGTACCCGGTTTATAACTGAGTTTAGTTTTATAAATATCCTCAATTACCTCTTCCGCCGATTTTAGATTCTGATAGAAGCGTTTGAAAGCAGGGAATCCGCTTTCATGAGTGAGCAGATTTCGGATAGTGATCTGTTCTTTATCGGTTCCTTTCAGCTCCGGGATATACTGTGATACCGATGCTTCAAGATCCAGCATTCCCCGGTCATATAAAATCATTGCTGCGGTGGTGGTTGCAATAACCTTGGTCAGTGAGGCAAGGTCATAAATGGTGTTCTGATTTACCTCAGGTGATTCATCAGAATAAACCAGCCTGCCGTAAGATTTTTTATAAACGGCTTCATCACCGTAAAATACCACCAGACTTCCGCCGGGAAAAACACTGTCTTTCACTGATTTCCGTACATACTCATCCACTGCTGAAAAATCAAATTCCTTCTGAGGCAACGCTGAATCGGCAGGAAGATAGAGACCAAATCCCGCATGCACGGTGCTGTTAGGAATTGTTACCGGTATTTTACCCCCGATTGCGATTTTTCCGGTGAGAGCATCGGCTATTGCCCTGTCATTGGCTGACATAACACCGTATACCGACATATAAACATCAGGATTATTGAGCCGTGAAAGAATGTAGGGATTGCCATGAGAGATATAAATTGTCGGTCTGCCCAGAGCTTCGACTTTTTTAATAAGAGCAATTACTTCCTCACCCGGACCTATTGCACCTGTAGCCTGCACCCACTTATTAAAAACTGAGATAATTACATTATCGGCTTCGGCAGCCTCCCTGAATACAGCCGAATAGTCACCGTCCTTGTCTTTGGGGTAAACAACGGCATACTTCAGGAAAGGAAGCGTCTTTTTTAATTCTTCGATATAGCCTGTTTCCTTACCTCTGAACTCCATGTCAGAAATAAGCAGGGCGAAATAATTTTTAGTTTTCCTGAGCGGCAGAAGCGGTTTTTCGTATCTGAGAAGAGTAATGCTTTTTTTGGCAAGTTCATAAGCAATTTCCCTGTTTTTACCATCTTTTTCGAGGATTGAAATATCGCCTTCGGCTATATACTTGTTCTGATTGAGGCCCAGCCATCTTTTAACGAGCAGGAGTTTTCTTACGGACTCATTTATTCTTTCAATTGAAATTTCCCCCTCATTCACCGCCTTAACCAGCCCTTTTAACATAGCCCACTCATCATGAGGATAAAGCAGAGCATCAATTCCTGCTTTAACTGCCATTACGGCAGCTTCTTCATCGCCGTAATAATTTGTAATGGCTTTCATGTTCATCGCATCGGTGACAACCAAACCCTTAAATCCAAGTTCATTTTTAAGAAGTCCTGTTATAATCTTTTTTGAAACCGAAGCGGGAATACTTTCCGTACCGAGCGCCTTAACACCCAGATGGCCGATCATAATTGCCATGGCGCCGCTTTTTATATTATGGACAAAAGGCCGGAGATCTGTTTCATAAAATTCTTCCCTGGATCGTTTTATAACTGCAATATCATTATGTGAATCCACAATGGTATTTCCGTGTCCCGGGAAATGCTTTGCCGAGGTCAGGAGACTGTTATCCTGCATGCCCCTGATGAGTGCAGAACTGAGTTTACCTGTAAGAACGGGGTCCTCACCTATTGATCTGACATTTACAATAGGATTATACGGATTTGAATTAACGTCAGAAACAGGGGCGTAATTAAAATGAACACCCATAGCCCGTGATTCTTCTGCAATGATTCTTCCCATCTCATAAACGAGTGAACTGTCATCGGCGGCACCGAGCCCCATATTATAAGGGAATGCTGTACCGGCTTTAAATCGCATAGGCACGCCAAACTCAAAATCGGCACCTATAAGAAGCGGCACTTCAGATAGTTCCTGCAGCCGGTTATAAATACTGAGGTACTTTTCACGGTCAAGAGCAAAGAGTACAAACCCGCCTGCTTTCATATCCTTAATGAATGAAATCAGTTCCTGATCAATTGATCCGTCCGGTTTAAGATAGCGGGGTTCAAGGTCGGGAAAAATCATCTGGCCAATCTTCTCTTCAAGCGTCATTGAAGCAAGCAGAGAATCTGCCCACGGTTCATATTTAATTGAGAATAGCTCCGGAGTATTCATCCGGTTAACTGAATCTTTGACAAACTGGGAAAACATTGTGGAACTCCCCCTGTTGGAAGTCATGAATGATAGTGAGCCCGTGAAAGCTGTAAGCGCTGCAGCCGCGGTAAGTATAAAAAGGTGTCTGACTACTTTATGGAACTGGTTATTGTTTTTTGACACAGAGCCGGTTATTTAATATTAATAAAAGGGCGGGATTATAACCCCGCCACGTAAAAACTATTTTTTAACTTTTTCTTTGATGCCAAATTTTGGATCAACTTTGATCATAAATGCAATGATGAATCCCGGAATGGTTGAGAGCATTACCCAGATAAAGAAGTGTTTATAGCCAACAATTTCCTGCAGCCATCCGCTGAACATTCCCGGGACCATCATACCAAGAGCCATCAGACTGGTACAGATTGCAAAATGCGCCGTTTTATGCTCTCCGTCAGAAACATATATCATATAAAGCATATATGCTGTGAATCCAAAACCATATCCGAACTGCTCAACGGCAACTGCCAGATTGATCATGAAGAAGCTTTCAGGCTGAATATGCGACAGATAAATAAATGCACTGTTAGGCAGATGAATTGAGAACACCATGGGGATAAGCCATTTTTTCAGACCGCCGCGTGAGGCAACAATGCCTCCCACTATTCCGCCGAGTGTCAGGGCGAGTATGCCAATGGTACCATATACAAAACCGACTTCACCGGTTGAAAGTCCGAGCCCGCCTGTTTCCCTGCTATCCATCAGGAATGGAGCCACAAGTTTCACAAGCTGAGCTTCTGCAAAGCGGTAGAG
>CAYPMQ010000371.1:0-3144 GCA_964411625.1 uncultured Ignavibacteriaceae bacterium | reverse complement strand
CAATCACGCCGCGCTTCAGGAAACGACCGCAGCGGATTCGTCTGGATTCAAGGCCCGCTCATTCCACGGCCAGCGTTCGATCACGGCGTCGATCAGTCCAAAGTGCACCGCCTCCTCCGCCGAGAACCACGCATCGCGATCCGAACGACTGGCAACCTCTGCTACCGGTCGGCCCGATTGTCTGGCGAGCAAGGCATCGATCAACTGTCGCTGGCGCCGGATTTCTTCAGCCTGAATCTTCAGTTAAAGGCTGGAATGATGCGCTTTATAATCAGAAAGGTCACCAGCTGAATATCAAACATCAGATTGCGGTAAAAGGGCCAATGAATGATTACTATCAGAATAGGGAGCTGAACCTTAAACGGTTCATAACTTATCTGGATTCTCTTTTTTCTGATCCGGGATTTCACAAATCTGAGGCTGTAGTCATTTGTTACTCATCCGGTGTATTTGTTTTTCATGAAATGCTTAACCTTATCAGCGCGGGCTCCTCTGATTTGCAGAAAAGATTTACTGATCGTTTTATCTATTTTTCGCTTGACGGTGCAATGGGAAAAACCCAGGGGATTTTCCTTAAGGAGCAAAGTACCGGATACATTAAAAATATCTATGGGGTGTATGCAGAAAATGGTACTGACGGGACAAAATCTGCCCGATTTAATGATGTAATGGATCTGGTTAATTATTATAAGGCAAAATCCTCGCTTGTAGTGGTCAATTCAAGTGTAAGCGGCTGTAATAAAGGTGCAAAATGGTGTGTTCACGAATCTTTAATCGTAAAATACCCGCCTTATAAAGCCGGATTAAGCTGGGCATATGATTATGATTTTGGTAAAAACGGGGAATATGTAACTTCAGAATATTTAAATAATATAATAAGGGCGGGGGAGAAGTAAATCATTTTTAATTATATTTTATGTTTGTTAAATTATTTTTTGCAAGACAGAAATAAGAAATCGGTGTTAGAATGAAATTATATAATTTACTGAATGAAAAATATATAGCGGCTGAACTGAGCAGTGAGAATAAGATTGACGTTATTAATGAAATGGTTGATTTATTCAAGGATGATAACAGAGTCACTGACCTTGAAAAAGTCAGAGCTTCGGTTCTTGAGAGAGAGAAGATTCTTTCAACGGGTGTGGGTAAGAATTTCGCCATTCCTCACGGGAAAACAGATGCCATTGATGAAATTCTATGTGCTTTTGGTAAATCAAGCAAGCCAATAGATTTTGAGTCGCTGGATCACCAGCCCGTCTATATCGTATTTTTGCTTGTAGGCAAGGAAAACCTTGTCAGCCTGCACATCAAACTTTTAAGCAGAATCTCAAGAATGATGTCAAAAGATGACTTCAGGAAAAAACTGATGGGTGCAAAAACATCCAAAGAAATACTTGAGATTTTCAAAAACGAAGAAGACTCATTTTTTGACGAGTTATAAAAAGGCCGGTTATGCCACTTCGGAAACAGGAAGAAGTTCCCAAAATACCAAAAACACGTAAGAAGACAATTGACAAGCTCAAAAATGCCACTCCGGCAAAAAAGAGCAGTGAAACCGAGTATATCTGTGAATTTTATTTTCATTATGATCAGATAAAAAAGAAGCAGTTTGCCGTCATGACTATCTCGACTGTGAAATATTTTACCTATCTGACCTATGAAGTATCAGTTGATGTTCGTAAAACCAAAGATGTTATTGATATAAGTCTTCTGGGTTTAAATACGGTTCCTTCATATTACGTTCAGCCAAAACCTGCAAGAACAGACCTTTTCTTTGAAGACCTTCTGGGTACTTTTGAGTTCAATCTGATTAAACAGGATGGTTCAATTAACTCTGTTACGGTTGATTTTAATATCTTCAAAAAAGAAATCTCGATCAAGAATGTTGATCTGCCTGAAAAACTGAATAACAGGGAGTTCTGTAAATTTGCAGTTGCCCGGAATATGTTCACTTTCGGAGGAACTTACTAATAATGTACCCTGAATTACTTAAGCTTGGCCCTCTGACAGTACACAGCTACGGTCTTATGCTTGGAATAGCATTTATTATTGCGAGCTGGCTGCTGAACAAGGAATTTAAGAGACGTGATCTTGATATCAACATAGCTACGACAATAACTCTTTTTGCAATAGTTTTCGGTATTGCCGGCAGTAAATTATTTCATTTGTTTGCCAATCCGGAAGACTTAAAGTATGACTTCTGGGGAGCTGTATTTTCACCGGGCGGATTGACTTTCCATGGCGGGCTTCTGACTGCAATGCTCGCAATTTACATCTATCTGCGAAAAAAAAGTATTCCTTTTCTCGTTGTGGCTGATGCTGCCGCTCCTTCGCTTGCTCTTGCCTATGGAATAGGCAGGATCGGGTGTCATTTAGCCGGTGACGGCGATTACGGAATACCGACGTCGCTGCCATGGGGAACAGATTATTCTAACGGGGTTGTAAAACCATCTCTCATGTTTCAGGGGTCTGATATTGCAGCAGGATTCCCGAATGGAATAGTGCCCGATGATACACCCCTTCACCCTACTCCGATTTACGAATTTCTTGTAATGCTGCTTGTATTCTGGTTCCTTTGGAGAATCAGAAAAAAAGATATGCCCGATGGACTTCTGTTTTCATATTACCTCCTGTTAGCCGGTACGGAAAGATTGTTAGTGGAGTTTATCAGGCTGAATCCGAGAATACTTTTCGGGCTTTCAGAGGCACAACTGATTGCAATAGGGTTGATGACGGCCGGTACTGCCGGTATTTATTATTATACAAAACTTAATTCATCCAAACCCAGGTTTGCCGCACCGCCGGAATTGAGATACAAGGAAGAAGAGGAAAAGTCAGACAAAAAAAGCTCTTCTAAAAAGAAATCATAATCCTGACAACATTTAATTAATTTGCCCGCAGACCTTCTGATCATGATTAAAATTGCGCGGCACCTGCTATAATTTTATTCCGTACTCAGATTAAAAAATGAAAAAAGGCAACGATAACAGAACGTTCAGAAAGTCTGTCCCAAAGCGATCCGGACGTAACTTCTCTGACCGCAACGGCAGAAATGACCGGAAAAAAGATTACGGACAGGGAGGCGGTTCCGAAAAGAAAGAATACTCCCAGAGAGGATACAGCCGCAATGATGATGAAAGAAGT
>CAYPMQ010000370.1:0-3158 GCA_964411625.1 uncultured Ignavibacteriaceae bacterium | reverse complement strand
TCAAAGCAATTTACCGGGATTATACACCATAATGCCCGCCTGCGGTGGGGGGGGTTAAGTTAATGGGTGAAAATTTGTTCGTGCCTCTCAAATTTTCATGTATTTTTCCTGCAATCCTTCTCCGCTTTTGGGCAGACTTATTTTATTGTTTTCAGTTGTTCTTTAACTTTTTTTTAACTATTTGGGTAATCCCTCATTTTGATGCAATCTCCCTTTTTTAATCAATTTCCCGTAACCCTTATTTATGATTCTGTACGCTTTTACCATTAAATAATCAGAAATCCCCGATATCTGCTGAACTCAGCCAACTCTGATTTCCGCATAATTCACAATTTTTATTAATTAGCTTAACGGTTTGATTCATGCGTGCGCCTTATGAGAGGTTCAGATACGATTCATCTCAGGTATCTGAACGCTTATTCGCCATGCAAACCTGATCCCGGACCGTTTCTCATTCAGGCAGGCGCTATCAGCAAACAATCCTCCTTCTGCGGATAAGCTTAAACAACGAACAACTATTTTTCTCGTTCCGGCTTCTTATACCACATCTTATACAGCAGAAATGTCAGCACGCTGAAAGCAATAAAAAGCGGTACAAACAAAGTCCGGTTCTTAAGCGGGATCACCATAAACATCATAAACATTGTTAACTGCCATGGAACTGCAACAAAAAGAGCCCTGATATCACGGCTGTTCTCTGCTCTTATCGATTCCTGTTCCTTTTCGGGAATCTCATGTTTTATCTTCCCCCAGAACCCGAACGGACGGGTCTTTTTGTAAAATCTGACCAGCACCTCATCATCGGTAGGTTTTGTGAGCAGCGTTCCGAGTACAGTACCGATAAGTGATGATACCGAAACAATCAGGAACGACCAGTATTCAGGCAGTCCCTGAAAGAACAATCCTTGTATGATTGCTGCCGCCATACCCATTACCACCCCTGCTGCAAAGCCAAAGCCGTTAAACCGCCACCAGTACCACCTTATCAGCAGCGGTATAATAAGTCCCGCTCCCATGCTCATGGTAAGCCAGCCCCAGATCTGATTAATAGATGAAAGATTAAGAGTCAGCAGAAGACCAAATACAACCAGAAGTACTGATGACCATCGGGAGTGCTTAATAAGCTGTTTTTCGGTCGCATTTTTATTTATAAAGGTCTGATAGATATCCCTGACCCAGTATGAGGAACCTGCATTAATAATGGAATCGAATGTTGACATTGCGGCAGCCATAAGACCGGCAACAATCAGTCCTTTCAGACCGGTTGGAAGTACGTTATTGATCACATAAGGAAGAACCCTCTCGGGATCTTTCATCACATCGGGGTTTGACTGTGAAACATTAATAGCAATGATTGCCAGAGAAATTGTGAAAGGCCATCTGAATGAGAGAAGGAATGTCCAGAACGCTGAGAGAAGTCCTGCTTCACGGTCACTTTTTGAAGCATAAAATCTCTGGATCATATATCCCCCCGTACCTGCGCTCCCTTCAATAAAAGTTTTAATCAGATAAAACAGTATTGAAATCTCGAAAAGGTTATAAATGGAATAACTTGAATTTTCCGGGATATTAAGGTTCCAGTGCGGGATGATACTGCTCCACTCCCGGGCAGTTGTCTGATGGGATATAAAGCCGCCATCTTTAAGCGGTATTGAGACAGAAAACACATCGGGAAGAGTATAATTCACCATTACGATCCCAACCACAACAGCTATTGCGATAAAAATCAGGACGCCCTGCACAACATCTGTCCATACAACTCCGTATAATCCGCTTGTGACAGTATAAATCATTGCAAGCACAATCATAATCAGAGATGCCCAGAACTCAGGCGCAACTCCCAGAAATGCAGGTATCCCCAGAAATTCACTTATAAATTTTCCGGCCCCAACGGCAAAATAACTGACTATTGCCACGGTGCTTAACAAAATGGAGAGGGCAGAAATCAGTCTTGCAATCTTACCTTCCCTGCCTGATCCAAACCTGAATTCCATCCACTCGGCAAGGGTCATCACCTCCGCCCTTCTGTTCCACTTGCCCATATAAATCATCAGAAATGCAAGAATAAGAACAATTCCGCCTCTGATCTCTATAAAAAAACCCGATATCCCTAAGGAATAAATAAGCGCGGTATTAATCATAGTTCCGCTGACATCAAGATTTGAAGCCATCCCTGAGGAGCCGAGTGCCCACCACTTCAGTTCCTTATCGGCAAGAAAAAATGAGTTAATTGAATTTGACGCCTTCCTCTGGAAGTAAACCCCGATGGCAACCATCCCGAGAAGGTAAATTATAACTATAATGTAATCTAACAGGAGCATAAGTATTTCAGTGGCAGCAAAACCGCCTTCGGCCGGAAATTGGCATCAGTGACATCAGGCTTTCAGGATCGTTAGGTAGTATTGCCGGATTATTAAGTAAATTAGTATTATGTTAATATTTCATAACTATTCACGTCATGATTTTTTGAATTTTCTGTGCTTCTTAATCAGAGTATACAAAATTTTACACAACTCATCTGCATACTTATAAAGGCTTACATATTACTCATCAGACAGATATTCTGTAGCATGAAATAACTGAAGCCGGAACTTTGTTTCATTAGCTTCTTTTAATGCGATAGCCATTTTATTTGTGAAGTCAATTCTTGAGACTGCCGCATTTGCCTCCGCAATATTAGCTCCTATTGATGTTCCTGAGCGCAGAATTTGTTTTGACAAGATGTGTTCTCTTTTCTTCTATGCAAAATATTCCCGCAATTTTACCATGCTCACCGCAAAATTCAGTGCTTTGTTATAAAGATTATTTTTCTCTTCCTTCATTCTTTTCTCCAAACTGCATTAATGATACTGAATCAGGATTGTAGTTTAATGAATAAGACGAATTATTAAAGAAACAAGCTTCATCAAAACTAATCAAATGAATTTATAACCCAAAATATGAAAATCATTATATTTCTAGTTTAACAACTACTCAAAAAAAATAAAGTGTATTGATACTCTCAATAGCTGATATCCTGATGTCGCTGACCCGTCAGGGCGTACTGTTAGTACTGTTAGTTCATCCCCCTTCTCAGAAAAATAAAGTCTGTTGCAGGTGGTGTAATGCCCGCTGCCCGGAGAAGCTTCGCTATCTGGCCGCGGTGGTGTGTGCCATGG
>CAYPMQ010000369.1:0-3166 GCA_964411625.1 uncultured Ignavibacteriaceae bacterium | reverse complement strand
CAATCTCCCTTTTTTCATCAATTTTCGGTAACCCTTATTTATGATTCTATACGGACTTTTAAAATTATTTCCCCCTGTTTGTGCATACTTAAGCCAATTTATGATACCATCACCTTGTTAAAAGCCAGCAATATTGCCGCAAGAAGTGCAACATTAATTGAAATCAGCCAGTGGTAGAACAGCGGACCAACCCTTCCCTGCTCTTCAAGCGTGATTTTTTTATACTCGGCAGTGTATTTGAACATCAGCAGGCGGATCATGATAAAATTTACATTCTCACCGTGATCTCTCAGGTAATTATAAATCATAAGGGAGGAAATGACATGCCATAGGGCAGACATTAACATAAGCTGAATCAGAACTATCTCGGAACTCATTTTACTTTCCTTTCCATTTTCTATGAAAGAACAGGAGAACCGCAGTATTAAGACCTTAATTCTTAGACGATATTTAGCAATTTATTTGATTAAAGTCAATGGCCGGGCAAGCAGCAAAAACGGGATGATACTGTTACCACGGAATCCTCCTCCGGCGGATCAGATTAACGCAGATAATCTTTTAGTTCAAGGTCAAGGTTCGAGGTTGTTAACAATCGTTTCCCAATCTTCACAGCAGGTGGAAAATCTCCAATCCCGCAGCCTCCAGAGTCATGCAGCATGAAAGAGCGATCCCGAAAATCGGGTCGGTGTTACGGGCAGTCTGTCCACTGTAAGCGGACAATCTCTGCCGTGGCAAACAATCAAACAATCAATCAATCTTTCAATCCTGTCATTCAGACGAAGTCCAATCAAATCATTCATTTTCATTCTAATCATTCAGGGAAAAAATGTTCAAAGTGCGATGTTTGATATTGTGTGCAATCGTTTTTCAATCTTTGGCACAGCCGGGTAATATTCGCCGGTTACCGGCCGGATTTTGATTCATTATAACTGCAACGAAGCACGACGAACACCGGCACAAAGAAATGAATTCAGTTCCTTTTCTGCCCCGTATTTCTTACCTTTGGAGACGGAAAAATTTTAAATCTGGAGAGAAATGAAAACACAGGATTTTATAGCAATAGAAGAAAAATACGGTGCCCATAATTACCATCCGCTTGATGTTGTTGTTGAAAAAGCTGAAGGCGTCTGGATGTGGGATGTTGACGGGAAAAAATATCTTGACTGCCTGGCTGCTTATTCTGCAGTTAACCAGGGACACTGCCACCCGAGAATTATCGCAAAATTAAAAGAACAGGCTGAGAAAGTAACTCTGACCTCAAGAGCATTCAGAAACAATCAGCTTCCACTGCTCTGCCAGGAAATGTGTGAGCTTACGGGATATCAGATGCTCCTGCCAATGAACTCAGGCGCCGAGGCAGTTGAAACAGCACTTAAAGCCGCCCGCAAATGGGGACACAAAGTTAAAGGAATAGCTGAAGATAAAGGTGAAATTCTTACCTGCACAAACAACTTTTCAGGAAGAACCATATCAATTGTATCATTCTCAACAGAAGAGCAGTACAAAGACGGTTTTGGTCCTTTTACCCCCGGTTTCAGAAATGTTGAATACGGTGATATTAAAGCTCTTGAAGCTGCTATCACTCCTGAGACAATTGCATTCCTGGTTGAACCTATTCAGGGTGAAGCCGGTATAATTGTTCCTCCTGCGGGATATCTTAAAGCAGCTTATGACCTCTGCAAAAAGAATAACGTTCTCTTCATTGCCGATGAAATTCAGTCAGGGCTCGGCCGTTCAGGCAAATTATTTGCATTCGAATATGACAATATCAGACCGGATGTGGTTATAATCGGTAAAGCTCTTTCAGGCGGATGTTACCCCGTTTCAGCAGTTCTTTCCGATAAGGAAGTGCTTGGCGTGTTTAACCCCGGAGATCACGGATCAACATTCGGCGGCAACCCCCTCGGAGCGGCTATTGCGAGAGAAAGCATAAAAGTTTTAATCGAAGAAAACCTGGTTCAGAAATCTTATGAGCTCGGTGAATATTTCAGAGATGAGTTAAACAAAGTTCCTTCAAAGCATGTTAAGGAAATCAGAGGAAAAGGTTTATTTATTGGTGTGGAACTGCATCCCGAGGCAGGCGGCGCAAGAAGATTCTGCGAAGCTCTCATGCAGCGCGGTATTCTCTGCAAGGAAACCCATACCCATGTTATAAGATTTGCTCCTCCGCTTGTTATTAAGAAGGAAGAGATCGATTGGGCAATGACCCGGATTTCTGAAGTTCTTCAGATGGCATAAAACTGCTCAGCGGATTTTATAAAGCCTGCGGGCTGATTGAGTATCCGCAGTCTTAATAATTAAATACAACTATCTGCGGGTTCAGATTGATAATATCTGAACCCTTTTTATTGACAATTAACCAGAATATTAACATAAAACACTGAATAAAAAATGCCGGATTTTGCAAAGATTATCGATGAAATGGAATGGCGGGGACTGATTTACCAGTCAACCCCCCTTGATCAGTTAAGAGAAAGATTAAACCAGGGACCCATCACACTTTACGCAGGCTTTGACCCTACAGCCGATAGCCTCCATATAGGTCACCTCGTACCGATTCTCTCTCTGAAGAGATTTCAGGAGTTCGGGCACAGACCTATTGCAGTGGTTGGCGGTGCAACTGCACTGCTCGGGGATCCCAGCGGAAAAGAAAAAGAACGTGATCTCTCACCTGATCAGATGGTTGGTCAATGGGCCGAGTTGTTTAAGGTACAATTAAAAAAGTTTATCGATTTTGACCACAAAACCAATCCGGCTCTGCTGGTAAACAATTATGACTGGATTTCGAAAATCTCTGCATTCAGCTTCCTGAGGGAGATCGGTAAAAAGTTTTCAGTTAACGTGATGATGTCTAAAGATTCTGTCAAGAGCCGTCTGACAGATCCGGATAAAGGGATATCCTACACAGAATTCAGTTACATGATTATGCAGGCGTATGACTACCTTACTCTGAATCAGATACACGATTGTGAACTGCAGGTCGGCGGGTCTGATCAGTGGGGAAATATAACCGCAGGGCAGGATCTGATCTGGAAGACAAACGGAAAGAAGGTTCACTCAATGACTTTCCCGCTCATTCAGAGATCGGACGGAAAGAAGATCGGGAAGACCGAAGCAGGTGTGGTATGGCTTGATCCTGAAAAAACTTCGCCTTATGAGCTTTATC
>CAYPMQ010000368.1:0-3180 GCA_964411625.1 uncultured Ignavibacteriaceae bacterium | reverse complement strand
AAATGTGCCGGGTACGGTCGGTTGTACAGAGTCTCAGAATAGGTTGAGGAAGTGGCTTTCTCTGTTACAACCGATAAGCTTCCTTTAAACCCGGCAATGAAACTGAACAGATTATCTGATTCATCCTATGAGATTACATCACCCAAGGAGTTATCAGTGGCATAGTTTGTTTTTTTTTGGATTTGCAGTATTCTGGCTTTCTTTTGTGGCAGTTTGGACATATTTTGCATCTTCCGCCGGTTTTTTTACCTGTTTTCTATCCCCTTCCGGGGGGTGGTAATTGGTATGCTCTTTTATGCTATCAACTCAATGACTGAAATACAGAGACTTATTTTGAATTTTGACACAATCAGGATAATTAAAAACCGGCTTTTTTTTAAGGATATTGCGGTACAAATCGGAAATATCAGCTCGCTTCATATGACCGAATGGCACTTCGGTAATAAAACTAACTATACCGGCAAAAAACAGAGAGTTCCCGCCTTTTCCCACAGCTCCGGAGAGCAAAGGTTTTTTGAATATGCAAAAAAGGAAGATCAATAATGAATGGTGAGTTTTCTTAAAAAAATCCTTAATAAATAATATCTATACTTACAGCATGGGGTACCGTGCCGTAAGTATTTCTGAATGGTTAAACCTCATCTTGTTTATCAGCCTGCCGATGACTCCGTTAATATCTGTCAAAATATAAGCTGTGACCGCCTTTTTTAATATTATGGATGATTTTTGATATATTTTCATCAACTTTTGCCATTTGAGTTATTATTCATTAAGTTTGGTAATCTAAAATTAAATGTGGTTATATGATAGCTGTAATAGATTACGGTACCGCCTCTTCCGAATTAATCACCCTGATGGGGTCAACAGCGGGAACAAATTATAAAGTCACAATCAATGAATATGACATCCTCAAATCAGACGGTATAATTCTTCCGAACATAGCAGACCCAATATCAGCCGCAAAAAGACTGAAAATAATGAATCTTTTTTCTCAGCTTCGGCTGATGAACAAACCGGTTCTCGGACTTGGAAGCGGTTTTCTCCTGATGTGCGAGTATATGAAAACAAATACTGACGGCCTTGGTTATTTTCCTTATTGTTTCTCTGAGGCAGATCCCGTAAAGATCAAACCCGGGAATTATATAACCGTGATAACAAATAAAATTTCTCTCCTGGAAAATCTCCCTGATGAATGCAGTCTCTATTATGACCGCATTTATAAAGTGCCGAATGATGTTCTTGAATGTATGGAGCTTAAAGAGAAGGGTCTCTCAACAGGAGTCGCTTGTGATAATCACTATGCATTCCAGTTCCTGCCTGAGCTTTCAGGTGAACACGGGGTGATTTTTATGAAGAATTTTATCAGTCTGGTAGGGAGTAATTAATACGGAATTCATCAAGCACGGGTTTGTTTTTTCTTTCCCTGCTCAGTTCGTAACGATATATAAGTCTGCCTAATCTTGCCATAAACGGGAATGCGACCGATTCATATTCATACCTGTCATCATTCAGAATTTCATCATCATTCGTGTAAATAACCGCACTCAGTAAAAACTCAACTCCTGCATCAAAATCAACAATATAAGCGTTATCAATAACAAATCCGTAGGCATTTCCAACTTTGTTAAAGATCCTGATATTCCGGGGAATTGAAGGATAATTATCACCGAACATAAGAAACTTTACATAGTTATCAGTATAGTATGAATGTTTTGTGTAGTCGGGATAATCATTTTCATGAGGATACATTGACATGTATTTAAGGAGGAATTGTCGGTCATTTTCCGTGAAATTAAACCGTGCTGAAGCCGGAACTGATTCAGGAAATATAACCGCGGTCAGCATATCCTGAAGGTCACTCAGGCTTATGTAATTTTTAACTGTGAAATCCAGCGGCTTTTTCACCACGCCGTTTCCGTTAAGGTATCCGAGTCCGATATAAAGACCATACATATCGTTATACACGGAATCACTGTTATATCTGGCGGGGCTTACGTAAACAAGCCCTGAGTCATTGTAAAATTTCACTTCATTAGTAAATCTGTTTCCCTCATAATCAAGCGCCATGCTTAATCTGTGGTTCAGTCTGACGCTTTTGTATCCTTTTTTATGGAGGATTTCATTGAGAGCTTTCTGACCTATGAAATCGTAAAGACGGTTATAGGCATCATTATCGCTCACGAGCAGTATCTTTTTTATATAATGGGCTATAGATGCTTTGCCGTTTTTACTTGTACTATCACCTTTCACGGGAGTGGTGGGAGAAAGAGGAGTGTCAACAACATACCATGTGTTGCGGTTAAGACCACTTATACCCGCTTCGTTCAGTTTTTCAAGTGCAACCAGTGCGGCGGGAAACTTGACAGTGCTTGCCGGATAAAAATACAGGGTGTCATTAACCCTGTAAGTAAAAGTTGTGAATGAGGGTTTGTTTTGTGAATCCCTGTCAATACGGGTGTAAAGTATCTGCAGTTTATAGCGAGAGGGGTAATCAATCACCCCGAGCAGGGAATCACGGTTTTCCTCAAGAAGTTTTTTCAGGAAAAGGGGGTCGCCCTTGGAGAAATTCTGCGCAGAAACGACAGAAATAAAGGCGACCGTAAAAAAGAATGTCTTCAACAGACTCATCAGGTTCAGAACTTTGTCTTAACAAAGTAAGGGAGCATTTTACGCCAGGTCGGCCAGTCATGGGTTATGTCATGTCCCCATACCTCAAGATCGTTAGGAATACCTTTTGACCAAAGAAGCTGAGAGAATCTTATTGATGACTGAGGATCCTCATAGGAACCCTGACCGGTTGCGATCACAATTTTTTTATTGTGCCTCATTGCCTCAAGCAAGGCATGATCAGAGAGATTTTTAATATAATCTTCAGGGGAGTTAAAATATACATTCTCGTCATAATAGCCTTTTGTATAAGCCTTAAGATCGTAAACTCCGCTCATTGCGATAGTACCCCTGAAAAGGTCTGGTCTCCTGAAGAAGATATTTGCCGCATGCAGGGCACCAAAAGACGCACCGGAGGTTACAATATCAACACTTCCTTTACAGTTATCTTTTATAAAAGGAACAACTTCATCAGTGACATAATAGTTATATGTCATGTGCCTGAGTGCCTTATGGTGCGGCATCATTGAGCCGTGAAGCCAGCTTTCATTATTAATACTGTTGATTGAGAAA
>CAYPMQ010000367.1:0-3202 GCA_964411625.1 uncultured Ignavibacteriaceae bacterium | reverse complement strand
ACCCGCCCGGAATTATCTGAAGGTTTCGGGCGGCCTCTTCTTTCCCTCCCTTATTATTCCTAATTTTACTCTCTCTTTAACAAATTTTATGCGGCATCATGAAAGCAATTGTTTTACATTCCCCTGTTCCCCCTGAGGGGCTGATAATCTCTGATTATCCTTCGCCCGTTATTTCTGAAGGCTACGCAATAGTCAGGAATGAATATGCAGGGATAAATTATATCGATACCTATCACAGATCCGGTCAGTATGCCGTGAATTATCCCTTCATCCCCGGGAAAGAGGCAGCCGGAGTGATAGAAGAAATAACTGACAATACTTACGGACTTAAGAAGAGAGACCGTGTGGTTTATGCGGGTATTCCCGGTGCCTATGCTGAACTTTCAAAAGTGCACACAAAAGATCTTGTAAAAATACCCGAATACATATCCTCACGTGATGCAGCGGCCATGTTTCTTCAGGGAATGACGGCTCATTACCTTTGCCATACAATTTTTCCACTCTCTCCAGGAAAATCATGCCTCATTCATGCAGGGGCAGGAGGGGTCGGGCTGATACTGAATCAGATGGCGCTGGCACTTGGGGCAGAGGTTTACACCACCGTTTCTACAGATTCCAAAGCTGAACTTCTGAGGTCGCTTGGAATAAAAAACATTATAAATTATACGGAAACTGACTTTGCCGATGCTCTTCTGAAGATGAGAGAAGGGAATAAAATTGATGTGGTGTTTGATTCAGTGGGAAAATCAACTTTTCTGCGAAGCCTTGACTGTCTTAAGGTAAGAGGCTGGATGATTATTTTCGGGCAGGCGAGCGGTGCGGCAGAACCCATAGATCCGCAGATCCTGAATCAGAAAGGTTCAATTATTTTAACAAGACCAAAGCTTGACGATTACATTCATACCAGAGAGGAGCTTGAGGCAAGGGCAGCAGGTCTGTTTGAACTTTACAACAAAGGGGTTTTCAGACTCCTTAATGTGACAGAGTACCCCATTGAAAAAGCTGCTCAGGCACATAAGGATCTGGAATCCAGAAAAACAACCGGGAAACTCCTGCTGAAGATCTGATTAAGAACTAAATGTCACCAGAACACTGTTAATAATATTGCACAAGTATTATTGTCATAAACCGGAAACAGCATGTACTAAAAATTCTTACTCACTCTTTTTGTTTTTACGGCACTTTTCTCAGTAACGCAGGCTCAGGTTGTTCTGAATGCAGAGCTTGACGGGGGATCAGGAAGTCCCCTCAGTCACAACCCTTGGACTCGGAATTGCAGTTGTAGTGATTGACCCTGCTATGAAAACCGTAAACTACGGTATTACGTACGCAAGATTAAACGGCTCATTTTATACTGCACATTTTCATCTTGGTGCATCAGGCACAAACGGCGGAGTAATTTACAATCTGACCCCCTCTTTTTCAGGCAACACAGCTTCAGGCCAGTGGACAAACGTACCCGATTCGATCATTTCAAAATTTATGAAGGGACTGGTATATATCAACATTCACTCAAGCACATACCCTTCAGGAGAAATAAGAGGTCAGGTTGAATATCAGCCGGGAGTTCATTTTGTCGCTTCCCTTTCAGGTTCACAGGAAGTGCCTTCAAACGGATCAAATGCAAAGGGGACCGCTGTTTTTGCTCTTAACCCAACCGCTGATACGCTTCATTACATGATTTCAATTGCCGGCCTTAACGGCACATACAGCGCTTCGCATATACACAATGCTCCTGCAGGTCAGAACGGCGGTGTGGTGCACCCGATAACGTTTACAGACAGCACGGCAGAAGGCTTCTGGCCGGGGATCACCGTAACCCAGCTCGCATCTCTTATGAAAGGTGATATGTACCTCAATATTCACTCTTCGGCTTTCCCCTCGGGTGAAATAAGAGGTCAGATTCTTCAGGCGGGGCAGATTCTTCTGGCCGGAGATATGACCGGTGCAAATGAGGTCCCTGCTAATAACTCAACGGGTCATGGTACTGCTTATGCAAGACTCAGTTCCTCGCGTGACACCATTTATTATCAGGCAACTTTTGCAAAGCTTCAGGGCACTTATACATCGAGTCATTTTCATCTGGCACCGGCCGGCAGTAACGGCGGAGTTATCAGAGCGGTCTCTCCGGGTGTCGGGAACACTATCTCAGGGGCATGGACCGGGTTTGCAGATTCGGTGCTTGCACACTTTATAAAAGGCAATGTTTATCTTAATGTTCACTCAACATTATTTACAGGCGGCGAGATCAGAGGTCAGATGACTGTTCCCCGGGGTCTGACACTCTATGGCGCGCTTGATAATACACAGGAAACCGGAACAATGGTTTCATCTGCAAGAGGCACAGCCGTTCTGATGCTTGATTTTGAAAACGCAGCAGATGCAGAGTATCAGATCACAATTGCAGGACTGACCTCCGCACTGAGCGGGGCACATTTCCATAATGCACCTGCAGGTCAGAACGGCGGGGTGATTCATGCAATTACATTTGCAGACAGCACAGTTCAGGGCGACTGGTCAGCCCTAACAGATGCTCATCTCCTTGAACTCCTGAGAGGAAGAGTATATGCTAACATTCACACAGCAAACTATCCCTCCGGTGAAATAAGAGGTCAGATGTATCTTCCTGCGCCGCCTGTGGTTGTTATTCCCGTTGAACTCAATTCATTCACAGCAACTGCCACCGGTACCGATCTTCTCCTTTCATGGAGCACCGCTTCAGAGACCAACAACATGGGCTTTGAAATAGAAAGAAGCACAGACGGAGTTAGTTACTCAGTTATCGGCTTTGTGCAAGGCAGAGGAACAACCACTGCATTTAGCAGCTACTCATTTACTGATAAAAATTTCCCCGTTAACAGCAGATACCGCCTTAAGCAGATCGATTTTAACGGTGAGTTCAGCTACAGCAATGTTATCAGCGTAAATGGAGTAAATCCAAATGAATTTTCTCTTTCACAGAATTATCCGAATCCATTTAACCCTGCAACAACTATAAACTATTCACTTCCTTTCACTTCAGCTGTTAAACTTTCAGTTTATAATACTTCGGGTGAACTCGTGAAAGAACTGATAAATGAAGTTAAAGAGGCAGGGGTTTACACGTTTACCTTCAGCTCAGAAGGACTTTCTTCAGGAGTTTACTTTTACAGACTTACCGCAGGTGATTTAAGCCGGGTCAGAAAAATGCAGTTCTTAAAAT
>CAYPMQ010000366.1:0-3209 GCA_964411625.1 uncultured Ignavibacteriaceae bacterium | reverse complement strand
CACTGCCGGGAAACTTATTACAGTTGCGGGAAGTACCTGGGAAGAGGATGAGGAAATACTTGTTCCGGTCATAAAAAAACTGCTCAAACATCATGATAACCTGTTGTTCATTATGGTGCCGCATGAACCCACAGTTTTTCATATTGAAAAACTTGAAGCTGATTTCAGAGGAAGCGCTGAAACAATCAGATTCTCACACCTGAACAACTACAAAAACGAGCAGGTAATCATTGTAGACTCAATCGGGATTCTCCTCACTCTTTACAGTTACAGCAATATTGCATTTGTGGGCGGATCATTTAAGAGTAACGTGCATAACGTGCTCGAAGCTGCAGTTTACGGTGTTCCTGTAATTTACGGACCAAAGATCAGTAACTCGCAGGAGGTCGGTAATCTGACCGAATCAGGCGGAGGATTCATTGTGAAAGATGAAAAGCAGATGTATCGTATCTTCTCCAGGCTTATTAATAATAATGACTACAGAACTGAAACAGGCATGAAGGCCGGAAACTTTGTCGAAACACAAATAGGCGCCACAAGAATAATTGTAAATGAAATGCTGAAAATAATGGAAGAAAACACATCCGGATCAAAACGGGTGTAGTACTCCCGCCTTAAAACCTCCTGCTTGTTATCATTTATCTTCACTGCCTGTGATTATTTCTGAATTGTTCTTCAGAATCCTTTTATTTTTTATATCTATTTCTTAATTTTTAATAACAATATTTCTCTTTTAATATAATCTGCCGGATAAACTCACCATCCGAATTCACCCGGGAAAGCAAACCCGGAGCATCAGGTCGGCTGCCGACCATCAATCTGCTTTCAATAATTTTCAGCCCGGTTAGGATCACAAGACCGGAAAAATTTCCCGGATAAAAAAATATGAGAAAAGCACTTTTCTTCTTATTCCTGATGATCAGTCTGATTAATCTGTACCCTTCCTCACCCGAAGGTGTATCAGTTATCAGAACTTCTTCAGGATACTCGGTTAATTTTACACTTCCGCAATACTACCTTACAGACGTTAAAACTCCCTTGGGAACAATGACCGCCGTTAATGTTCCTGAATATGGAATAACATCAGAAGCAGGCAGGCCAATGCTTCCTCAGATCACTTTTAATCTGATCATTGATGAATATAGCGGCAAACCCGACGCAGAAATAATTTCAAGGAGCTCGTTCAATACTGTAACTTCCGGGCATGTTTATCCTTTTCAGGCACCGTACAGAAGAGATCTGCCCCTTGATAAAAGACCATTTTATTTTGATGCAGGCTATTATCAATCATCAGGAGAACTTCGTCCGCAGCTCATCAAGGTTTCAGAACCATTTATTATCGGCGGAGTAAAGGGGGTGCGGGTAACAATCTATCCTTTCAGCTACAACCCGGCTTCTAAGCAGCTTACGGTAATCAGAAATGCGGAGTTCAGAATTAACACCGCAGGTGTGCCTGACCGTATAAGCAACATTTCTGATGTCTATGCCGGATTCTATAAAAGCTTTTTTACTGCCTTTGAACCGGGTAATCCGAGAACAATAAAAAACTATCTGATTATCACTGCCCCCGAATTTCAGGCAGGATTGTCACAGTTTGTTTCTCACAAGACTTCACTCGGATTTAATGTTGATCTGTTCACAACATCAGCAACAGGCACAACCCCAACAGCAATCAAGTCATTTATTCAGCAGAGATACAATGATCCCGGCACAAAGCCTGAATTTATTCTGCTGGTTGGCGATATCGATAAAATTCCGTGCTGGACGGGCGCAGGAGAAGGCAGCCCTAACACAGATATGAATTATGCTCTTCTGCAGGGAGCAGATTATTATGCAGATGCTTTTATAGGAAGGTTTTCTGTAACCAATGCAACAGAGCTGCAGAATATAATAAGCAAGATAATTTACACTGAAAATAATCTTGCCACGCAGCCGAAGAGCAACGTTTTTATGGCCTCGTCAGATAACTACAGCATTACCGAAGGAACCCATAATTATGTTATAAGCACTTATTTTGAACCTGACAACTATTCAAATCTTAAGCTTTACAGCCACAACGGAGCAACAACCCAGCAGGTAAGCAATGCGCTGAATGCCAATAAGATTTTTGCAATTTACTCAGGTCACGGTTCAGAGACTTCATGGGCAGACGGGCCCGTTTTCACTCAGTCAAACATAAGAAACCTTACAAATACCTTTTTCCCTTTTGTTTATTCATTTGCATGTATAACGGGATCGTATCACATAGCAGAATGTTTCGGTGAGACATGGATCAGGGATGATAAGGGCGCTTCTGCATTTTACGGCTCATCAGTCAACTCATACTGGGATGAGGATGACATACTTGAGAGAAAACTTATCAAGTCAATGTTTGAGGATAATCTTACAAAGGTAACCCCGATGTTCGATATGGCAAAATATCTGACATGTCAGTATTACGGCGGGAATGTAACCCCCGGAACAACGCTTCTCAGATATCTTGAAATGTATAATCTCATGGGTGATCCTTCGATTGAGACCAGGAGAGCTATCCCGCCTGATATCACGCCGCCTGATCCGATTACAAATCTTGCTGCAGGTAATGCAACATCAAATTCAGTTACACTGAACTGGACTGCACCGTATGACTCAACGTTCGGAGGGGTGCAGTCTTATGATATAAGATATTCAACTCAGCCCATTCTGAACGACAATGATTTTAACGCTGCATCACAAAAGATTTTTGCAGGCCAGTCAGATACACTCGGCACTCCGAAATCATTCTGTGTGACAGGGCTTACTGCTGCCACATCATACCATTTCGCCGTAAAAGCACTGGATATGTGGGGAAACAAATCACAGATATCAAATCCTGCAAACAATTCCACACTCGCTTCCCCGATAATCTCAGTTTCCCCGGGAAGTATAAGTCATGTACTTGCAAACCAGAATGAGGTTATTGATACAGTATTTATAACTAATGCGGCGCAGGCTCCGTCCACTCTTGATTATGAAGTAACTTTCGATAATAATGTGTTCCCGGCGGGTTCTGTGTCATATTCCGTTTTCCCTGTTGCTCCTGTTCAGCCTTTGTCTTACAATAAGGAAGAACCCGGCATATTCTCAGGCCAGATGACTGAAGGTTTTGGGGGACCGGATCTGTTCGGCTACAAGTGGATTGACAGTGATGAACCGGCAGGACCTCAGTATGTATGGTATGACATTGTTTC
>CAYPMQ010000365.1:0-3213 GCA_964411625.1 uncultured Ignavibacteriaceae bacterium | reverse complement strand
AAACGATGATGCCTTAAAAACAATTTAATTGGTTGTTAAAGTTATGATGGAAGCCGTTTCCGAGGGTTCACTGAAAGCCCGTTAAATTAAAGCCTAAATGGCTGCAGAGGCTTAAAGAACCAGAAAATAAAAAGACGGCGGTGATAAGGAAAGATCTTCCGAAAGACCCGAAAGAGAAAGAAGACACAGGCAAAGAGAAAAAGAAGCTAAACCGAATCAGGAATCCGAACCTGTGAAGGAAAAAAATTCAGACCAAACTGAGAACAAGTAAGGATATAATATGGCTATTACTGCAGCTCAAGTAAATGAATTAAGACAGAAAACAGGTGCCGGTATGCTTGATTGCAAAAAGGCACTAGAAGAATCTAATGGCGATCAGGAAAAAGCTATTGAGATATTAAGAAAAAAAGGTGCTGCCACTGCTGCTAAAAGAGCAGACAGGGCCGCAAACGAAGGTATTGTTTCTACCAAAGTTTCTGATGACAGAAAATTTGGGGTTATTGTTGAAGTAAACTGTGAAACCGACTTCGTTGCAAAATCAGCCGATTTTGTTAATTTCTCAGCCGAAGTTACAAGTAAATCATTTGAACATAAAGTATCTTCATTAGATGAATTAAAAACTAAATATGCCGGTATTGAAAACGATCTGGTTAACCTTACCGGTAAAGTTGGCGAAAAGACTCAGATTGCAAGAGTTGCTTCTCTTTCAACTGAAGATGGTTACATTGCCGATTACATTCACCCCGGAGCTAAGCTCGGTGTTATTCTCAGCTTAAGCGGCGTTAAAGACACTGCTTCGGCTGCAATTCTTGCAAAAGACCTCGCAATGCAGGTTGCTGCAATGAAACCCGTTTCGATCAGCAGAGACGGGGTTCCTGCCGATGTTGTTGCCAAAGAACTCGATATCTACAAAGAACTTGCCAGAAAAGAAGGCAAGCCTGAGAATATGCTCGATAGAATTGCTCAGGGCAGACTTGATAAATATTTTCAGGAAAACTGCCTTATTGAGCAGGTTTTCATCAAAGATAACTCAAAAACCGTGTCACAGCTTCTTGAAGAGCACAATAAGCAGTATTCATCTGAAGTTAAAGTTGCCGCTTTTATAAGGTATCACCTGGGTGACGAAAGCAAATAAATTGAAAAAGGTCTGACTTTCAGACCTTTTTTTTTATTTATATTCCGGAGAATTAATGACAAGACCAGCATTTAAAAGAATTTTATTAAAACTCAGCGGTGAATCGCTGATGGGAAAACAGGGATTCGGGATTGACCCTGATACTCTCACATTTTTTGCAAAGGAAATTAAAGAAGCCCATGCCCTCGGGGTGGAGATAGGTATTGTAATCGGCGGCGGAAACATATTCAGAGGACTGAGTGCCGAGGCATCAGGGATCGACAGAGTTACCGGCGACCTGATGGGAATGCTTGCAACGAATATTAACTCGCTGGCGCTCCAGTCGGCAATCGAAAAAGAAGGTGTGTATTCAAGGCTGATGACTGCAATTAAGATGGATGAGGTTGCAGAACCGTTCATCAGAAGACGCGCAATCAGGCACATGGAAAAAGGCAGAATAGTTATATTCGGGGCAGGAACAGGTCATCCGTATTTCAGCACGGATACTGCGGCAAGTCTGAGGGCGGTAGAAATGGAAGTTGATATTCTGATTAAGGGAACAAGAGTTGACGGAATATATGATTCTGATCCAGAGAAGAATCAGGATGCTGAAAAATTTGAAGAATTAAGTTATTTTGAAGTATTAAAAAGAAATCTTCGGGTAATGGATCTGACGGCAATATCACTTTGCCAGGAGAACAAACTCCCCATAGTTGTAATGAATTTCAATAAGCCGGGCAATCTTAAGGAACTTTTATCCGGCAAAAAAGTTGGAACTATAGTAAAAGACTAATTCAGAGATTAAAGCAGGATAAATTATGGAAGAAATTATCAAAGAATCCAAACATAAAATGGCAAAATCGATTGAAGCATTCAGAGCAGAACTCGCTAAAATCAGAACAGGCAAAGCAACAACTGCCCTATTAGACGGCCTTAAAGTGGATTATTATGGTACTCTCACTCCATTAAAACAGGTGGCAAATATTACCGTTCTTGATGCCCATACATTATCTGTTACCCCATGGGAAAAGAGTCTGGTGAACGCAATTGATAAAGTAATTCTTCAGGCAGACCTTGGACTAAACCCCGTCAGTGACGGCACAAATCTCAAAATACCCATTCCCCCTCTTACAGAACAAAGAAGAAAAGACCTGGTTAAACTCGTCAAAAAATTTGGCGAAGATGCAAAAGTTGCAGTCAGAAATGTCAGAAGAGATACCAATGAGCATTTGAAGAAAAAACAGAAAGATGAAAAGCTTTCTGAAGACATTCTTAAAGATTCAGAAGCAAAAGTTCAGAAAATGACCAATGACTTCATCACGGAAATTGATCAGTTTCTGGTTCATAAAGAAAAAGAAATAATGGAAGTTTAAGTAATAATTTTTTTAACGCTTCCCGGCGGAATTACCCATCAGTTTCAGTTATTTCTGAATGTTACAGGTAATTCCGCTTTTGCATTTTATGTTAATGTGTTCCATGTATAATACCCGGATTTTAATTCCTCTTTTTCTGCTGGTTTTAATTGTTGCAGGATGCGATAAAAAAAGTTCACCAGATGAAATAAGGCGCTCAAAGCTTTTTCCCTTGCTCAACAATCAAACCGAGTTGGTCATTTATGGCAAAAAGCTGTACGGAAATGAGATAATAAGAGCGGTTTCAGGTGATTTTAACGGTGATGAGCTTCCTGAAATTGCCTTCGGGAAAGAAGTATTTAATGCCGAGACCTGGGGAATAATTTTTTATTTCTGCCGGATAAAAGGTGATACGGTTGAACAATATTATCAGAGTCCGCTTCTTGACGGAAGCCTGACTAAATCAAAATTAGGAAGGCTGAGAGATGTTTCTGAGGATAAGGATCTTCTGTATTATGATTCGGAAGGCTTCTACATGGGTTCAGGCGGCGGTGAAATATTTGCACATCTAATAGACAGTGATTCAAAAGAGATATACACCGGGCATTTTTTTGTGATTCCCGGAAAATCAGTTCCCTCACTTTATCTTTCACCGAATGCAGTTGATAAATTTGCCGGCAGGTACCTGGAAGGAAGATTCAGAGGTGCCTTCCCGGGTTTAAGAATGGTTTCAGAAGATTATAAATT
>CAYPMQ010000364.1:0-3253 GCA_964411625.1 uncultured Ignavibacteriaceae bacterium | reverse complement strand
CGAAAATCTCTTTATCCGCGCTTACATTGATAAGACCGATGTTTTTGAGGGGGAGCAGGTTACGGTAACATATAAATTATATACGAGGCTTCAGATTAACACTCCTTCGGTTTCAAAACTCCCTTCGTACCAGGGTTTCTGGGCAGAGGAGATTGATCTGGGAAAAGTGATAAATCTGACACAGGAAATAGTGAACGGAAAGCCTTATAATGTCGGCGTGCTCAAAAAGGCTGCTTTGTTCCCCACACAGACAGGTCAGCTTGCGGTTACTCCGCTTGCATTAAAGATACCGGTATATGTGAAGGAAAAGCAGAAAAGCAAAACGGGGGATCCCTTTTTTGACCAGTTCTTTAACGATCCCTTTTTTGCACCCACAAAAGAGATTGACTATAATGCAACCTCAAATACAGTTTATGTAAATGTAAGGGAAAGGCCTGTTGATAAAACCGATCCTGCGTTTTCAGGTGCAACGGGTGTGTTTACTTTTGAGGCAGAAACTGATACAAACAATATTAAAACCAACGAACCCTTCAAACTGAAGCTGACCGTAAGCGGCAGGGGCAATCTTAAACTCATTGATCCCCCGAAGATTGACCTCCCTTCCTCATTTGAGAGTTATGACCCAAAAATAACCGAAGAAGTGAACAGAGGAGATGTCATCACCGGCAAAAAGACTTTTGAATTTATTATTATCCCGAGAACAACGGGGAACTTCACCATCCCGGCAATTAAATTCGGGTACTTTGATATTGAGAAAAAGAAGCAGGTAACACTTGAAACAAAGGAATTTACCTATCAGGTTGAGAAGGGGAGTACCGAGTATGCGGGCAATAATAACCAGGCTGATTATAAGGATATAAGATACATAAAAAAAGATTTTTCGGGTGTTGAAGAGGGAACATCTTTTCTGATCAGTTCACCCGTCTACTGGGCGTCTGTCCTGATTCCTTTTGCTGCATTTGCAGGTCTGGTGGTCAGAAAGAGAAGGCTTGATGAGCTGAAGGGGAATGTCACACTATACAAAATGAGCAGGGCGGAAAAACTCGCCCGTCAGAGACTTAAGACGGCAGCGGTATTAAAAGGGGAAGGCAATATCAATAAATTTTATGAAGAACTGGCAAGAGCAATATCTGGTTATCTTGAGGATAAACTCAGCATTCCGAAATCGGAGTTTTCAATTGATAACATAGCGGCCAGACTGGAAGAAAAAAATGTTGCCGGTGAAATTATCACCTCCTTCAGGGAAACTTTTGAGAGATGCGATTTTCTGAGGTATACGCCTTTTGATGATCCTGCCTCAGCGATGAATGATATATATGATAAAGTGGTCAGGATAATAGTGGATATCGAAAACTCACTTTCAGGAAAGAAATTCAGCGTATGAACACAATCACACTTTTGCTGTTGCTTTTTACTTTAACCTTAAACGGGATGCCTGAAAAGGAGTTTGAGCAGGGAAACAGGCTATACTCAGAAAAAAAATATTCAGAAGCGGCTGAAATTTACAGACAGATAGCGGGCAGAGGATATTCGGGTGTTCCTCTTTATTACAATCTTGCAAATTGTTATTACAGAACCGGCAAGGTGGGATATGCAGTACTTTATTATGAAAAAGCACTGAGACTTAATCCTCATGATGAAGATACAAAACACAACCTTGTAATGGCAAAAAGGCTGATACAGGGAGAAATAAAACCTCTTCCCTCCTTTTTCCTCTGGAAGTGGCTTGATTCAGTAAGGGATATTTTCACACCCGACGGATGGACAATATTCCTTACAATTATATTTTTTCTTATACTGGGAATGTTCGGGCTTTTTGTTTTCATGGATGATGTCGTAATTAAAAAGTTCTCCTTTTATCTGGGAGCGCTGCTGGTGGTGTCATTCATTCTCGGGCTTGCTGCGCTGATTTCATCATTCACACAAACAACAAGAAGTGATGAGAAGGTTGTGGTTGCATCATCGGTAATACTCCGTTCAGAGCCGGATGAATCATCTTCAGAGATACTGCAGATCCCGGAAGGAAATAAAATAAGAGCCGCAGAGGAAGATGGTGACTGGCTGAAGGTTATTCTGCCTGACGGCAAAACGGGCTGGATTTTAAGAACGGGTGTTGAGCAGATTTAGGCGGGTTAAACTTTATATCCGTTTATAAATTTTTTATCGCGGCTGCTCCATAATTTTTGATTAATCTCTTTACAGAAGATTCGGTAAACTTGGATAGGTCAAAAAAATACAATAACACAAAGCTGGCTCTCGGTATTGTACAAACTTTACTGATTCCGGCTTTTTCTTTCTTATACGTTAGCGGCGGATTCAGCAGATATGTTTATGATTTTTCTCTGCAGGTGATATCTTATCCTCTGCCGGGTTTTCTTATTTTCATTCTTCTGAGTTTCGCCGGATTGTATGTTATTCTCTTGCCACTCAGCTTTTACTCATATTATATTCTTGAACACAAGTACGGGCTTTCAAATCAGACCCTCCCTAAATACGTTTTAGAAAATCTGAAAGTGATGACTGTTTCTCTGTTGTTCGGGGTTCCTGTGATACTTGTCTTTTATTACGTGATTAACTATTACGGTTCAGCCTGGTGGCTCCCTTTTGCAGTTTTCATGTTTTTATTCAGTGTTGTATTATCTCAGATTGTACCTGTTTTTATTCTTCCTCTTTTTTATAAAATAAAACCGGTTGATGATCCTGCATTGCGGGAAAGCATAAAAAAGCTGGGTAAGGATGCGGGGCTTAGTGTGGTGAATGTATTTTCATTTGACATGAGTAAAAACACAAAAAAAGCAAATGCGGCATTTACCGGAATCGGCAAAAGTAAAAGGGTGCTGCTGGGTGACAATCTTCTGAGAGATTATACGTCTGATGAAATAGAAACAGTTCTTGCACATGAGTTTGGGCACTATATCCACAGACATGTAATGAAAAATCTGATTGTTGGTACAGTTTTCAGTTTTCTGCAGTTATACCTTGTCTCGGTTTTGTATCAGTATTTCTCAGTAAAGTTTGGCACGGGAAGTATACTTTATCCGCCGGATATGCCTTTGCTTATTGCTGCAGGATTTCTGCCTTCACTTTTCTTCACCCCTGCCGGGAATATGCTTTCCAGGAGATTTGAATATCAGGCAGATAATTATGCAGTAGCTGCAACGGGGAAAACTGAGGCATTTATATCGGCATTGAACAAACTGACAGAGCAGAATCTGGGTGATAAGGATCCTCATCCGTTTATTGAGTGGTACTT
>CAYPMQ010000363.1:0-3257 GCA_964411625.1 uncultured Ignavibacteriaceae bacterium | reverse complement strand
TGCTTCAATTGCAAATGTTATATCGTAAATAATCGCAATATGGCTCAGGAGCATCGGGCCTTCTCTGACTGCTTCTGAAACTGTCAGGTTAACCCAAATTATTTTACCATCTTTTCTGAAGTATCTTTTTTCAAGAGTAAAACTCCTGATTTCACCTGCTCTTAATTTTCCCATCATTCCGAGGTCTTCATTAAGATCATCGGGATGTGTTATATTCATAAAATCGGTATTCAGAAGTTCATTTTCATTGTAACCGATGATCTCACAATACCGGTGATTTATTTTAAGAAACCGGCCGGTATACGAATCAAATAACCCTACTCCCGCAATGTTCTGATTAAATAAAGCAGAGGTGATTTTTACTGGTCCGCTTTTGTTTACCGAAACCTGTCTCCTTAGAATACTCTTTCTTATTGTGCTTAGAAGCAGCTTGTCTGAATTTGAAACAGTAAGAAAGTCATCAGCTCCGGCTGCAATATAATATTCATCTTTTTGGGAGTCGTTTTTATGACTGATAACTATTAGAGGTGCATCAGTCATTTCGCTGATCTTTTTTATTAAAAGAGATTCATCAGAGTCAGTTTCATCGGTTTCATAAATTATTGCAGATACGTTAGCTGAAATGCCGGTCTGAATATTATCAGAAGATAGTTCATTAAGTGAATAAACATTATATCTGATGGAAGGTATTTTAGCGAGAAGTTTTTGTGCTGATGAAGTTCCTGTCCCTTTATTTATGAGGACTGAAATTTCCCAAAGGGATTCCGTCATAGTTTATCCTGTTAACTTGTAAAAAGTAATGAGTTTATGACTCCTAATCAACGACTCTTCAGCGGTCAGCAAATAAAAATCGTTTTAGACTTAATTCCAAATTATATAAGAAGTTTAATAAAAAAGATGACGGCAGATATAAAAAATAAATTACCTGAAAAAGCTTACTTCCTGAATATAATATAAGCATGTAAATATATGCCTAAGAGACATTCCTGACTATATGATCACGATTCATCGGCTTCAGATAGCGGTTCTTTTTTTCGGGTTTAATTTTCTCCATGTCAAGGAGTATCAGACCGTCAATACAATTTCCGAAATCAGGATCAACACCAAAGTCAAGAAACTGCACTCCCTCAGGTTCACAAAGATTTGTGTACTGTCTGAACAGGGGTGGTACTGCAAGATTGAACTGACGAAGTTTGTTTTTCAGGATCTTTAAATCTTCTGAGGCGCTTCCCGTGTTAAGTATTTCGGAAATATCGTTGCTCAGGGGGCTGCTGAGAAGGTATCTGTTCTTTGAAACTGCTGATTCTGTTTTGGCGGAATACCACTTTTTATAGTAATAGATGATCATGGCAGATGCTTCAGGCGGGTATGATGCACTGAGACTAACGCCACCCATAAGATACCGTATATGAGGATTCATTACAAGCCAGGCCCCAATACCCTGCCATAAATAATCAAGAGCATTAGTGTTCCAGTATGAAGATCTGATGAAACTGCGCCCAAGCTCGGCGGTCTCATTCAGCACGGGAATGAATTCTTCCATAAAGTCAAAAAGAGTAGTAGTATAGAGGGAGGATAAGCCATGGTTCTGAATTATGCATCTGCAATCACCCATTCTGTAAGAACCTGCTATTTCAGATGCCTGCGGATCCCACAAAACAAGATGGGAATAAAACTTATCCGAGCTGTCCTTATCCAGTTTTCTACCCGTTCCTTCACCTATCTTTCTGAAGGTTATTTCTCTTAATCGTGCTATTTCTCTTAATACTGCTTCTGATTTTTCACTGTTTACCAGCCATAATTCCTTGCCGTCATGCACTGAACCCAGAAGTTCATTTGACATAAGCTGTTTTATAACTTCTTTATGGTCAGGGGGGTGTATAACGCATTTTTCTGTTCTGTAAACCCCTTTTTTGTTTTTCCCGATTCTGTAAAGATGTTTTCTTAACAATTTTAGCTGGATTTTAGCAGAATCAATAGAATTAAATATAGTTGAAGATGAAATAGGTTCGCCAACTTTTATCAGAATGTTACGGTTTCTTTTCTTAAACAGCTCTCCCGGCAGTAAAAATACCGATGCACGTTTATGGAGCAATGAAAAAATGTAAAACCAGATTGAGTTCCTGGCGGAAATGTGAATAGGAAGGATATCAGTATTGAATTTTCGTGCAAAAGTGAGGACACCCTTATTCCAGGGGCTGTCTTTTATTCCGCTTGCAGTAAGTCTTGAAACTTCACCTGCCGGGAAAATTATTACTGCCTCTTCTTTTTTCAGTGCCTCAGATATTTTAAGAAAATTCTCCCGCTGGAGTTCAGAATTAAATATATTTATCGGTAAAAACAACCCTGAGAGGTTTTCTATACCGGAGAGAACATCATTTACCACAATTCTGAAATCTTGTCTGACTTCCGATACAAGCTTAAGCAGTGCAAGTCCGTCTAGCCCGCCAAGAGGATGATTTGAAATAATTATCAGTCTTCCTTCAGAAGGAATCCTGTCTCTTTCTTTTTTTGAGACTATATAAGAAAAATCGAGGTACTCAAAAAGTTCATCAATGAAATCTATATCCTTTATATCCTGGTTTTTCTCGATAAACCGGTTAATCTCATTGATTCTCAGAAACTTTTCGATTACTGTAAAAACAGTATTTCTTATAAAAGAAGGATAGTTTTTCAGGAATTGCGGATTTTTTTCGATAATTATCCGCCTGATGTCAATAGGCTGCATACACCAAACCATTCATATTATACAGTATCAATGTAAACCGGACAGATTAAGTCTGAATTAACTCAGGATTAAAGAATTATTAAGAAAAAGAAAAGAATGGGTATTAAACAGGATTGTGCGGTTCAGAAATATTCTGTCTTAAAATACTGATAAATCCGAACCACTTATTTTGGATGGGCAGAGAAATAACCGTTCTCTGAAGTCTCAGATTAAATTGACTAAAGTAATATATATACATATTTGTTACCAACGGCATATGTTTCTGACGAGTGATTTAATTTATAAATATTTTCTAGTTACATTGGATATCATTTTAATCCTCATTATTACTTCTGATTGTACAGAAAATTCAATCCGGAAAACAATTTTTATTTAACTAACAAGACACAAAAATGGCTGACCAGGAGATAGATCTTTCATCACTGCGGATAGACCGCAGCAAAAGAAAAAACCCGGAAAACAAGGGTAAAGTTATAAAATATACAACAGGTGTGCTGATAGTTATTGTAACGGTGTATCTGGTTTATAC
>CAYPMQ010000362.1:0-3259 GCA_964411625.1 uncultured Ignavibacteriaceae bacterium | reverse complement strand
CCGATTGCCTGAGCAGATACGCCTACCCTTGCACGGTACATCAGATCAATAACATATTTGATAAGTCCCATTCTTCTTTGACCTACGAGCTTTGCGGGAGTATCATTAAACTGAAGTTCGCAGGTTGGTGAGCCGTGAATACCGAGTTTATGCTCTATTCTTCTTACCACAACGGTATCATCACCATAGCAGGCAAACATGCTGAGTCCTCTTCCGTCCTTGGTACCCGGTTCGGTTCTGGCAAGCACAACAAGCACCTGACCGTTGCCGTTGGTTATGAATCTTTTTACACCTCTAAGGAACCATTCCCCTTTTTCGTTCTGATAAGCAGTGAGTTTCACAGCCTGAAGATCCGAACCGGCATCAGGTTCAGTGAGAGCCATGGCACCGGTGTATTCGCCCGTGGAAAAGCCGGGGAGGAATTCCTGTCTCAGATCCTCATCGCCGAATTTTCTGATTGTATCTGCAATATCCTGAAGACCGAACAGGTTCATAAGAGAGGCATCGGCTCTTGAAACCATTTCAACAGCCATAAGATAGACGGTAAACGGGAAGTTAAGTCCCCCGTATTTCCTCGGCAGAATCATACCCATCATTTCGGCAGAAGCAAGCTGCTCAAGATTCTTTTTTGTGCCTTCGGCATATTCCACTTTGCTGTTTTCAAATTTAGCACCTTCATTATCAACATCGGCCGCTCGCTCTGCAATGAAATTACCGGCAAGGTCACCCACAACTTCTAGAACTTTTCTGTAGTTTTCAATGGCGTCTTCGTAATTTACGGGGGCGTAGTCAAAATGGCGTGATTCCTCGTAATCATCTTCTGCAATCCTTACTATCTCTTTAATATCAAGGTTTGAGAACTGAAACTGCAGATCTCTGTTTTCGGTAAAATAGTTTGGCATAAAAATCCTATTTTAACTTGCTTTTATAAACTTCAATTAATTTGGGAATAACCTGTGTTGCATCACCCACTATCCCGTAATGGCTTATATTAAAGATGGGGGCATCGGGATCACTGTTAATAGCAATGATCTTATTAGATTCCTGCATACCGGCACGGTGCTGAATGGCACCTGAAATACCCACCGCAATATAGAGCTTTGGTCTTACCGTAACTCCTGTCTGCCCCACCTGTCTTTCAACGGGAACAAACCCTGCATCAACTGCTGCCCTGCTTCCGGCAACTTCACCGCCTATAGTATGAGCCAGTTCATGAATCAGCCTGAAGTTTTCCTTTGTTCCGAGTCCGTAACCGCCTGCAACAATTATTGGCGCTGCTTTCAGGTTCACTTTGTTTTCCTGATAGTGCTGTTCAATAATTTTTACTAATTCGTCCGTAGGGTCAGGGGTAAACGGCAATTCCTCAATTTTTACGTGATTGGGTATATCCAGTTTGTGTGATTCCATTACTCCCTCTCTTACCGTTGCCATCTGAGTTTCGGTTTCGGGAGTGATAATAGTGGCAATGATGTTTCCGCCGAATGCAGGTCTTATCTGCAGCAGCAATTGGCTGTACTCTTTGCTGAGATATTTAACGTCAGAGATCTGAAGGTCGGTGCAATCAGCAGTGAGCCCGCTTTTAGTTTTCGACGCAATCCTGGGAGCAATATCCCTTCCGATAATTGTTGCGCCGAAGAGAAAAATTCTCGGTTTTCTTTCCATTACGAGGGATGTTAAAATCCTGGCGTAGGGTAATGTTCTGAAATCTTTTAATTCCTTATGGCTGATGAGAATACATTCATCTGCACCGTATTCAAAGGTCTGTTCGGCAATTTTTTTTACGTCATGACCAAGAATAACCGCCTTCAGAGTTCCTCCTGTTATGGCGGCAAGTTTATGTCCCTTTGAAAGGAGTTCGAGGCTCACATCGGCGGGTTTACCGTTTCTCTGTTCAATAAAAACCCAGATTTCATTTGAATTGTTTTGCATATTCTTATCCCAAAATGTGGTCTTCCAAAAGTTCATCTATCAGTTTTCCCAAACCTTCTTTTGTAGGTTCAATTCTGGTGTGATTTCCTCCCATGAGCACCACCGAATCTATTTTATGCACCTTTGTGGGTGAACCTTTAACACCGCACCTGTCGGGATCAAGTCTGAGGTCATCCATGGTGAGAGTGGGAATGAACAGATTTTTTTCTTCGTACTCGTGAACCAGACGGTCAATATAAAGCAGTGAATTGCCTTCCGTTAATCCTTCAAGTTCGGTTAGTGATTTAGCGTTTTTATACGCCATAACTCTTTTAGCCCTGAACGGGCGTGGGTCGGCGGCGTCTTTAAGTACTGTCAGAAGCACCGGGAGCTGAACCTCAATAACCTCATGCCCGCCGTCAATCTTTCTTTTTATTCTGGCCTTTTTACCTTTGAGACTTTTAATTTCCTCAACATAAGTAATTTGAGGAATATCAAGCTTTTCGGCTGTCTGCGGTCCAACCTGAGCAGTATCGCCGTCAATAGCCTGCCGGCCGGCAAAAATAAAGTCAAACTTCCCGATATGTTTTATCGCTTCGCTGAGCACGTAAGAAGTGGCAAGTGTATCGGCACCGGCAAATTTTCTGTCGCTTATAAGATAAACGGAATCCGCACCCATATAGAGGCATTCCCGCAGGATATCTGAAGCTCTGGGGGGACCCATTGTTACTGCAATAACCTTACCGCCGAAATTATCCTTGATTCTGAGTGCAAATTCAAGGGCAATTTTATCTTCATAATTAAATATTGCCGGAAGTTTGGCACGGTTAACCGTACCGTCTTCACGCATCACGCTGCCTGAAATATTGGCTGTATCGGGAACCTGTTTAACTAATACGATAGAGTTATACATAAATTCTCGTATGATTTTGTTTCGTATTTTTCCGGCCGGGTTTAAAGTATATAACCCGGTCAATTTAATTTTCCGGTATAATGTCAATATTTGTGCCAGTTAAAAAAACTGCATTCTTTAGGTGAATTAACCCGTTGTTTTTACGTTTAATTACATTTTTTGAAAAATCTCTCTGATGTTTTTCATATTTGAGAAACAATCAACTGCTCAAAAATGAATAATGCGGGTATAATTTCAGTATTGAGAAATGGTATGCTGAGATGATGCTTTAAGAAATATCTTTATATTAAACGGATAAAAATCTTTAATTATATAACTGATACGGAGTTACGGCTTTGAATGGTATGAAGATAAAACCTTCACTCATAGAGCTTGATGCGGGTGCAGAAAATGCTGCGATGAGGAAATTGGTCAAGGAGCTTGGCATTATGCTGGGCG
>CAYPMQ010000361.1:0-3267 GCA_964411625.1 uncultured Ignavibacteriaceae bacterium | reverse complement strand
GCACTAAGCTTATAAACATCCTGCATTTCAGTGTATAATGTTCCGTTCAGAGCAAGTTTGCTCCAGGGCTGGCTTAAATAGTCAACGTAATATTTTACATTGCCTGCTCTGAATGAAAGTCCAATATTAAGCCTCTCGGGAATTTTTAATTCTGCATCACCGGCTCTTACAGTGTCATTGATTTCCCTGATAATATAATAAAGAGTTGACTCACCTTTTGAGGATGATGAAAGCTCATAACTTGCGCCGAGTCTGAGATCAGAGAGCCATTCACTATTGAGGAGACTGCTTAGGTCATTTGAAATAAAACCTAAAGTGAGACCCAATCCCCGGGTGTTTGTGTATTTATCAAATGATGTGTTAACGTAATTGCCTGATGAGAAAAGTACCTCTGACGAGTACTCAAGACCTGTTGAATAATAGTTTAACGAAATTCCCAGGTTCCCTGCATAGGGTGTATTGTAAGAAGTGCCGAGAAAGAATTTTGTTATTCCGCCGTTACCGGTATATTTGGTTTTGAAAGATCCGGCTGAATCGGTTGGATTAGCGGTTGTCTGCTCAATTTCATAACCGATTCTTGTATAACGGTTCATGCCAATTCCTACCCCGATTCCGTATTTTGAGCTTACAGGGAAACCAATCGAAAGACCATTAAAATAAGCGCCGGAGTAAAACTTTGAAAGTGAATTGCTCTTGTTAAAGGAAGCATCCATTGTCATATCAAAGTTAATTCTTGTAAGATCCAGAGCGCCATATGAGGCCGGGTTAAGTGCCGAGACAATATCTCTTTCGATTATACTGACACCAAGATCACCCATACCGGCTTTTCTTGCATTAGTAGCATATTCAGGTGAACCTGCTCCAAGTCTGGAATAAACCGAGTTACTCTGTGCGGATACTGATCCGGTAATCAGCAAAATAAAAAGTGCTGCTGCTGTAAATTTAACCATTTTTCTCATCTTACTTCACCAGCGTATAAGTTATGACTAATCTGGGGCGTTGGTTGTAAACGGGATATGAACTGCCCTTAAGCACGATCTTCTCCAATCCCTCCGCCGGTGCAGCGGTTGAAAGATAAAACCCGAGATTTTTTTCAGAATAGAACATGTATTCAATTGCCGAAGTAACTTCACCGCTGTAAACCTCACCGCTAAGAGATAAAGTTGTTGATGGTACTCCGTATTCAGCTGCGGTTGAGTCACTATTTAATTTAGTTATTGTTCGGGCAAGAAGAGAAGTGAAACCGCTGCTGCCTATTTCAGATGATGATTTGTTTATCTTCAGGGTTGCCCTGCTGATAACAATATCCCGTGGAAGTTTTTTTAGATCAAAATAAAGTGAAGTACCAACCGTAATTCCGCTCTGTACAGTCATAAGAGCCGGATCCGTCTGAATGAAATTTGCTTCCACTACGTGGGCATCCGATATTGATCTGAAAGTGATTGTAGTATCGGTCGAAGCTCCTTTTTTTCTGAATCTGATATCAATTCTGGGGGCAACTGTTATATCACTTGAAAATCCTTTGAATCCGGTTATGTAAGGAGTCGGAACGTCAACTGAGATAAAAACGCCGTTGTTCTTGTAAGTGTTTGTATCAACGGTATTTTTCATCCAATTCATCACAAGGGAGTTGTTGAGTGAAAAATAGTAATTTGAATCAGCTGTTGCAGTTCCGTCAATCACTGAGTTTGTCATATCAATCTCAGGTAATGAATCAACTCTTACAGTAAGCGGGTTCCAGAGCGATTTGATTTCATTTACTTTTATAGCACTCACAGGAAATACGCCCGTTGTATCACCAAACTTGTAATTTGGAGTAAGTATAACTTTATTTGAGATAATCTCAATACTGTCTTTTGAATCAGCAAGCAATGCTTTCGTGGCATCATCAAAGCCGAGTGAAAACTCAAGCAGAATTGATGACTTAATTCCGTCACGGTTTCCCAGAAGGATCCTTTCGGCATTACCAAGCCCGAAAACTTCTTTGTATGATCTGGAATTCTGACTCACTGAATCGGTCAGGGCATCAAGAACAATTACTTTAAGTTCATCCTTCTTAACAAATTCAACACCCAGCAGTGAAGGGTCGTCGCTGCATCCTGTAAATAAAAATAAAATTAAAAGTGCTCCGGTTAAAGCTGATTTAATTTTCAAGCTGTACAAACTCCTTAATTTTTAAACATGCTTCTAACAAATCGCCGGAAACATAATCCGGTAGGCTGTTTTGAAGCCTGAGCAGTTCAAAATGTTCAATTCCGTTGCCGGTTCTTACAAGAATTGTTTTCATTCCGGCATTTTTACCGCATTCAATATCGGATTTTGAATCACCAATCATAAATGAGCGGCTCAAATCAATATCAAATTCTCTGACTGCCTCTTCAATCATTCCCGTCATTGGTTTTCTGCAGTTACAGTCAGTGTCTGCAGAAAAATCAGGGTGGTGAGGGCAATAATAAAACCTGTCAACCCCCGCCCCTTCCTTCATAAGCAGTTCATTTATGCGTTCATTAACTGCATCAACATTTTCTTTTGTTATAAGGCCCCTTGCAATTCCGCTCTGATTTGAAACAACAAGAATGATAAATCCGAGTTCTTCTCTCAAAATCCTGAGACCTGTGGCAGCACCTTTAATAAGCACGGCATGATCAGGATCCCCAAGGTAACCGGGATCATGATTTATTGTCCCGTCCCGGTCAAGAAAAACTGCAATTTCAGACATTCGCCAGAACTTTTCTGTACAAATCAACGTATCGTTTAGAAGAAGCCTGCCAGCTGAAATCTGATTTCATACCGTTCTTAATTATATTAACCCAGACGTTCTTTTTCTGGTAAAGATTCACCGCCCTTTTCACTTCTTCAAAAAATTCATCTTTATTGTAATTAATGAACTTAAAACCGTTTCCGGTATTCTTCTCTTCATCAAATTCTGTAACTGTATCTGCAAGACCTCCGGTTTCTCTTACCACGGGCACTGTGCCGTATATAAGAGAGTACATCTGATTAAGACCGCATGGTTCATGTTTAGAAGGCATCAGATAAATATCGCTGCCGGCTTCAATAAGATGCGCAAGTTCATCGGAGAACCCAAGATAGCAGGCAAATTTATCTTTGTATTTTTTGGCAAATCCGTCAAAAATCTTGTGGAAGTTTCTGTCACCAGTACCAAGTAAAACCATCTGAACTTTGAGTGACATAATTTTTTCAAAAGCTTCAGTTATAAGATCAATACCCTTATAATCATAAAGTCTTGAAATAACGGATATAACC
>CAYPMQ010000360.1:0-3293 GCA_964411625.1 uncultured Ignavibacteriaceae bacterium | reverse complement strand
TATTGGGCAGACCGGAAAATAAGAAGCCCTGCCTTCCGGTTGTGACGGTGATTCCCCGGGGAACCTGTATTTATACCTGACATTACAAAAATAGCTCCGGCAGTATTCTTACAGTCAGATAATAATAATCTGAAATTATAATAATTCTTAAGGATTGTTATCGCTTTAAATTATTTGATTACAAGCACATATGTTTCGTCTTGTTTCTCATTTTCGGCAAGATTATAAATCATTTTGTTTCATTTCTAAGAATTGAAACACATTGAGCAAAACAAAATTTTTTATGCTTTCTTATTTAATGTAATTAAATTAACAAAGTTTCAAATGGCATTATATTTGTGAACGTTTTGATGCACTAATTATTTTTTTGGCGTATCTACAGCCAAAAATATTATAAAAAATAACGAGGCGTTCATGTGTAAATATTTACTTACTATAGTAGCTTCCCTTCTGGTTGCCGGACATCTGTATGCCCAGGTTCCAAAAGCGAAAATAGTGACCGAACCTATGTCATCAAGAAGACTGACAAATCTTGGTATCACCACTAATTCAGTTTCCTCAGGGCTCACAATAGCTCCAAACGGAACATATTTTTATTTTACACCCAGGAACATTGCAAATACAAACCCTATCACTGCTTTCCAGTTCACACTTTTAAGCAAACCGAACGGTTCAAATGCAGTTCTTGAAAATCTGCCTTCATCAATTACCGGTTTAAAACCGGACGTTGTTGGTGCCTATCAGGTTAAACTTGATATCACAACCGCAGGCGGTGTTGATGATACAACATTCACATTTTATGCTGCCAATTTTATCGGCGTAGGTAATTTTGACGGCGTTGCAGGCACATTCCCGAAATGTATGGCATGCCACGGCACAATGCCTGCTTTCCAGACTATATTTAATGCATGGAAGGATGATTCACACGGTCTGGCACTTAAAACACAGATGACAACCGGCCCGGCTTCATTTGGCGTTAACTGCTTAAAATGCCACACTACCGGATATGACAAACTCGCTACAGCAAACAACGGCGGTTTTGATGATGTTGCTCTTCAGCTTGGTTATGTTTATGCAGGACCACCGAACCCGGCAAAATGGGATTCACTGAAAACCGGTTATCCCGGACTCGTAAACCTTGCCAACGTTGGCTGTGAAATGTGCCACGGTGCAGGAAGCCAGCATGCCGGCGCTCCTTCAGCCGCTAACATTCAGATAAACTCAAATTCAAACGCTTGTATGGAATGTCATGATGCCCCCACACATCATAATCAGCCTGCACAGTTTGAAAACACACTTCATAATTCACCTGTATGGTCAAGTTCATTTGCTCAGGGTAGTTCTTCACAGAATAATAATCTTCAGAACTGTATCCGCTGCCATGATGGTCAGGGTTACATTAACTACTCTAAAAATGAAACCACCAACACAACCGGATGGACCTTCGCAAATCAGACTCATATTGGCTGCCCGACCTGCCATGACCCGCACGGAAATGCAAATCCGCATAATCTGAGATTCACTCCTGTATCAGGTGATACACTGGCAACCGGTGAAGCTTACACTGCAGGCGGAACCGCAAAAACATGTATGAGCTGTCATAAAGCTAGAAGAGATAATGTCTCTTATATGACTTCAACTGTTAATCAGTACTGGGGTCCTCACCATTCTACTCAGACAGATAACCTGTTAGGTAAAAACGCTGCTGAGTTTGGTACAGCTTACATTTCTTCAAACGGACACAAAAACCTTACAGATGCATGCGCAGATTGCCACATGGCTCAGGATACTACTGCAGCAAACAAATACAAGGTTGGCGGACATTCCTGGGCAATGCATAACCCTGAAACAAATTATGACTTCACCGAAACATGTAAATCATGCCACGGACCCATCAATTCATTTGATGAAATCATGGCATCAGGTGACCATGACGGTGACGGAACAGTTGAACCATTCCGGGTTGAATTTGACGGTCTCGCAGCTCTATTAAGATGGTATCTGCCTCCTGCAGGAGTCGATTCAATATCATGGCAGATGATCGCTGCAAACAATAACCTGCTTGAAAAGAAAGCATACTGGAACTACCAGTTAATCGTTAATGACGGTTCTCGCGGTATTCACAACCCGAAATATGCTATCAGCGTTCTCTCGAAATCAATTCAGGCAATCGGCGGAATCATTCCGGTTGAACTGGTTGAATTCAAAGCTAACGTTACAAATAATGTTGTTACGCTTAACTGGCAGACCGGTTCAGAAACCAATAATAAAGGTTTCTCAGTTGAGAGAAAAGTTAACGGTAACTGGATGGCAATCGGATTCATAAATGGTAAAGGTACTACAACTGAAGTAAGCAATTATTCATTTATTGATAAAGATGCTGCTAAACAGAATACAAAGAAATTATTGTACAGAATCAAACAGATTGACCTTGACGGTAAATTCCGGTATTCAAAGGAAATTGAAGTTGAAATAGTTATGCCGGCTTCATTAACCCTCGGTCAAAATTATCCTAATCCTTTCAACCCATCAACAAAGATTACCTTTGAAGTTCCTGCATCAGGCTATGTAACACTGAAAGTTTACAACATTTCAGGTACAGAAGTTGCAACACTGGTAAGCAAACGGATGGATGCCGGCAAACACGAAGTTACATTTGATGCCTCAAGTCTCGCTTCAGGCGTTTACCTCTACAGCATTCAGCAGGGTACACAGACCATCACCAGGAAAATGGTGCTGATGAAGTAATACTCTCTTAAATTATTATCCCAATTTGAAGGCGGGCAGCAATGTCCGCCTTTTTTGTATTTTATTTACACACGAATTTCTCAAACTTCACTGATAAAATAAAAAGAAAGATTCCCGAAAGGTGACTATTTTACGAGCTTAAAATATAGCCTGTATAATTTTATTAAAGGCAGAGGTTAATATTGTTAAGCAATATAGAGCGAATTACACAAATGTTATATTAAATTACTTCTGAATCATAAAATTCTTATCCTCAAAAAACTGATTACTTAAAACTCTTTGTCATGCTTTTGATTGTTACTTCATACCTGGAATATTCTTTAAATTACAAAAGTTTAATTACCGAATGAATGACATTCAGGATATAAATTTTTTAATTAAACCCTAATAAATCATTAAAAAAAGTGACTTAGGCTGAATGTAAATAATACAATAAGTTATTGCCATGAAGCCTGACACCGCAAAAGTGCAGCTAACAGAAGCAGAATACAGCGAAAAAGCAGTAAGCCCATGGGGAGGAATAAGGCTTGTACCGGAATTAATAG
>CAYPMQ010000359.1:0-3296 GCA_964411625.1 uncultured Ignavibacteriaceae bacterium | reverse complement strand
CAGCCGATATCAAAAGATTTGTTATCGAGGCACCCAAAATAGCTCAAAAGAGAAAACCGGGACAGTTTGTTATTGTAAGAATCTCTGATCACGGAGAGAGAATTCCTCTAACAATAGCAGACGCAGATCAAGAAAAAGGCACCATCACAATTATTGTTCAGGGAATAGGAAAAACAACCAAAGAGATCAATGAACATAAATCAGGTGATCACTTCCATGATGTTGTAGGACCTCTCGGTCTTCCCTCTCACATCAAAAATTTCGGAACAGCAGTGAGCATAGGCTGCGGAGTAGGAACAGCAATTGCGTTTCCCACAGCAAAAGCCCTCAAAGAAGCAGGCAACCACACAATTTCTATTGTCGGAGCAAGAACTAAAGATCTTGTTATCCTGGAAAATGAAATGGGCGAGGTTTGCGACGAGGTTTTTGTAACAACTGATGACGGAAATTACGGATTTCACGGATTTGTTACCCGGAAACTTCAGCAGCTTATTGACGAGAGAGGCAAAATTGATTTTGTTCTGGCAATAGGTCCCATACCCATGATGAAAGCCGTTGCAAATGTAACCAGACCATACGGAATTAAGACCGTGGTGAGCCTCAATCCAATCATGGTTGACGGAACCGGAATGTGCGGTGGCTGCAGAGCAGTAGTAGGCGGCGAGACAGTTTTTGTATGTGTTGACGGTCCTGAATTTGATGCCCATCAGGTTGATTTTGACCTTCTCATGAAGCGGAATAACACTTATAAGTCAGAAGAAAAAGAAGCTCTGGAAGCTCACCTCTGCCGACTTCAAAAATCAATAAACAGTGCTGAAGGTATTACTCGGGCCGAGAAAGCAGTGGTCTGAAATGGCAGAACTTACAAAAAAGAACGCATGCAGATTCCGAGACAGCCGATGCCTGAACAGCCGGCAAATGTCAGGAATAAAAATTTCAGTGAGGTAAATCTTGGATTTACTGAGGAACTTGCAAGACTTGAGGCTGAGCGCTGTCTTCAATGCCCGAAACCAAAATGTGTGGAAGGCTGCCCCGTAGGAGTAAAAATCAAGGATTTTGTTGCTCTTGTTGCTCAGGGTGATTTTATTGGGGCTGCAGCTAAAATCAGGGAAGATAATGTTTTACCTGCTGTATGCGGAAGGGTTTGTCCGCAGGAAGAGCAGTGTGAAGCCGTTTGTGTGACGGGCGTTAAAGGCGAGCCGGTTGCCATAGGAATGCTCGAAAGGTTTGTGGCAGATTACGAACGGGAACACCTCGGAATGCGACAGATTTCTTTACAGCCTCCGACGGGTAAAAAAGTTGCAATTATCGGGAGTGGTCCTGCCAGGTTAAGTTGTGCGGGCGAACTCATTCAGAAGGGACATCAGGTTACGGTATTTGAAGCACTTCATGAAATCGGCGGCGTGCTGATCTATGGCATACCTGAATTCAGACTTCCGAAAGAAATTGTCCATGCAGAAGTTTAAGCACTCAGAGAACTGGGAGTTGACTTTAAAACCAACAGCGTTATTGGTTTCACAGACACCATTGACGAGCTGATGCATGAAGAAGGTTTTGATGCAGTATTTATAGGCGTGGGTGCAGGTCTTCCCTATTTCATGAATATTCCCGGCGAAAATCTGAACGGAATTTACTCTGCAAATGAATTTCTGACGCGGGTTAATCTTATGAAGGCTTTCAGGTTCCCTGAATTCGATACTCCTGTCTTTGACGTTAAGGATAAAGATGTGGTGGTTTTCGGAGGCGGAAATACTGCAATGGATGCTGTCAGAACGGCTAAACGTCTCGGCGCAAAATCTTCATCCATAATTTACCGCAGAAGTGAAGTTGAAATGCCTGCCCGCAAGGAAGAAGTTCTTCATGCAAAAGAAGAAGGCATTGAGTTCGTAATGCTTACAAATCCGATTGAATTTATAGGCGATGAAAATGGCTTGCTCAGGGCAGTCAAGCTTCAGAAGATGGAGCTTGGTGAACCGGATGTATCAGGAAGAAGACGACCCGTTCCGGTAGAAGGATCAGAATATATCAAAGAAATCAGCATGGCGGTGATTGCTATTGGAAACGGTTCAAACCCGATTATTAAAAAAACAACTCCCGATCTTGAATTCAACCGCCGTGGTAATATTGTGGTTAACCCGGACACTATGAAAACATCCAAACCGGGTGTTTTTGCCGGAGGTGATATCGTAACGGGAGGTGCCACTGTGATTCTTGCAATGGGTGCTGGCAGAACTGCAGCCGGCGCAATCGATAAATATTTAAAGACGGGGAACTGGTAGAATTTAATCCGGTCTGTATCCTGGTCAAGATGATATTACTAAAAAGAAGCCCGGCAATTAACCGGGCTTTTTTTTATCGGATTATTTTATGACATAAAACTATGATGGACCCACAAACCTGCTAAATAATGAGACTGCATTTGACAGTTAATGGTTTATTCATACGGCAAAGCCTTTCCACAGATGATTTAAACTTCCCAACAATTTTCAATCTGCAATGTTCATATCGGTTTCAGGCAACACTATCATTCATAAATACTAATAACCATTCAACTCAGCGAACCACACTCAGTTTCTCGGTAACGGTCTGGGTCTCGCCGTTTTTCTTCATTATCACACGATAGAGATAGGTTCCGCTCGCAATAATATAACCATCTTCATCTCTTCCATCCCAGTAAATCTTGTTAAAATCATACCTTAATTCAGCAGCAGTTTTAGTGATTTTCTTAATCATACGTCCTGCAACCGTGTAAATAAGAATCTGAACCTCATCCGGAAGATTTGTGGCTTTGAAGGTGAAGTAGGTCTCATTGACGAACGGGTTCGGATAATTATAAACCTGAAGTATCTTATTCTCGTCAGACACAAGGAAATTTCTCACTGAACCGGCACTGTCAAGCGGTGTACCGCTGGCACCGGTGCCCGTCACCTTAAGTTCATACTCTCCTGCGGCCAGGGTTGGTTTGTAACTTATTGACACCCTCGGATTGGTATTTCTCAGGGAGAATGTCACTTCAGGTGAATTAATAAATACTCTTCGGTTATTGAGAAGCAGCCTGATCAGAGTCGTGTCAACGGTACCCGAGGTGGATGGGTCATACAGATCAATCGTTATCTCAGGTTTACTTGAGACATAATCACCATCATAAATATCCTGTCCGTTAAACTGAGTTTTTACAAACGGTTTTTCAAAACCGAGTACTTCTGTAAAAGTTACTTCGGCAGTGTTATTATCCTCGTAAAACTCCGGCACATAATTTTGGGGATCAAGGGTGACACGGAGTTTTTTAGCGCCTG
>CAYPMQ010000358.1:0-3303 GCA_964411625.1 uncultured Ignavibacteriaceae bacterium | reverse complement strand
CTACTGACCATACTCGGCACTACTGCAACAGGAAAAACCAGATTTGCGGTTGAGCTCGCAAGCCGATTTAACGGAGAGATCATCTCTGCTGATTCACGTCAGGTTTACAGGGGAATGGATCTCGGCACAGGAAAAGATCTTGCAGAATATTCTTCCGGCGGAAAATCCGTACCTTACCACCTCATAGATATAGCTGAGCCCTCTGAAGATTATAATGTGTTCAGATTCGTTAATGATTTCATCGCGGTTCATAAAGATATCCTATCCAGAAATAAACTTCCCCTTTTATGCGGAGGCACAGGATTATACATTAATGCCGTAATTTCAGGATACCGCTTTGTACAAATACCCGCAGAAGAGGGTTTTCAGGAGCTGAATAACAGGACCCATGAAGAACTCAAAGAGATTCTTCTCTCTTTTGGAAAATCATTACATAATACTACCGACTTTACTGACAGAGAAAGAACCCTCCGGGCTGTAAAGGTGAAACTCGCTTCGGTAAATGATGATACGCAGCAAACTGTATCCGTCAACTGCAGATCTCTTAACCTGGGATTAAGACTCGAACGAAGTGAAGTCAGGCACAGGATTACTCTCCGCCTTAAAAAAAGACTGGATGAGGGGATGATTGATGAAGTGAAAACTCTGATTGACAGCGGATTATCTCTTGACCGATTGAAATATTTCGGTCTTGAATATAAATTTATCGGGATGCTGCTGAATAATGAAATAACATACAATGACATGTTTCAGAAACTGAATTCTGCGATTCATGACTATGCCAAAAGGCAGGAAACATGGTTCAGGAAGATGGAGCGTAACGGAGTGGTTATTCACTGGTTTTCACCCGACCAGGTTGATGATGCTGCCGAACTTATAAAAAGGGAAACAGGAATAAGTTCAGTATGAAACATGATCTGAGAGATAAAATAAACCTGTATCTGAATAAATATGAGTACCGTCCCGGTACTTATTCAATTAACAATACAGATAAATACCGCTGTGCTGTTGTTGTTCCTGTCTATAATGAAAGTAAATATCTCCCTGCTCTGCTCAATTCACTTACAGAACTCAGTTCGGGATCAGTTTCCCGTGCTGCATTTATCTTCGTTGTTAATAACCCCTGCACAGATAAAGACACCGTAAAGGCTGATAATCTTAAATCTAATGATCTGTTAAAAGAATACAAGAGTAAACTCCCCCTTTATATAATTGATGCATTTTCAGCGGGACTTGCTCCCGATGACAAAAATGCAGGTGTTGGTCTGGCAAGAAAAATCGGTCTTGATGCGGCACTCAGAATTCTTGACTGTTCACCGGGTTCAAAACCGTTCCTGGTCTGCCTGGATTCAGACTGCACAGTAAACGGCAACTATCTGAATTCACTATACACACACTATGACAATCCGGAAAATGAGGCCGGGGTTTGCAGCTATTCACACATTGTTCACGGCAATGAAGATAACTTTGAAGCGATTTTAGCTTATGAATTTTACCTCAGATATTATTCACTGGGACTCAGATATGCCGGATCACCTCTGTGTTATCACTCAATCGGGTCAACAATGACATTCACTCCCGGGCTGTACGTAAAGTGCGAAGGTATGAATAAGAGAAAGGCGGGGGAAGATTTTTATTTTCTGGAAAAAGCAGCAAAACATACTCATATACCGGTTATTCATGATGCTCTGGTCTATCCGTCATCACGTGAATCTGAACGTGTTCCTTTTGGCACAGGAAGAAGAATAATAAGACATAACAGAAGTGAAATCAATCCTGACCAGATATACGATTTCACCACCTTTGAAATAATCAGGAAATGGTATGATACGGAACCTGATTTTTCAATGGCTTTTACACCTTCAGATGTAATGAACATCTCTTTTTCAATTCATCAGGGGTTAGCTGAATTTCTGGAGGAAAGCGGCTTTTTTGATGCATATAAAAAAATCAGAGCTAACAGCAAAACCGACTTTCAGCTTCGAAAGCAGATCTCAGGATGGATGGATAGTTTCAGGATACTCAAATTAATTCATTATCTGAGGGATCATCACCTGCCTGAAAAGCCCGTTTATTGTGAGCTGCAACGATTATGCACTGCAATGGGAATTGTAAATCGCGTCGGGACTAATCCTGACGCGTCGCTTACGCTTAAACTGGAGCTTCTCAGGAATCTTCAGGCTTTCAGGATTTGAGGACTAACAGGGCTGCCCCCTGCCTGCACTCGCTTTGCAATCCAAACGAGTACTCCTGACCTTCAGGGTATCAGGAGTTTGGCTCAAACGCAGCTATAGCAAAATGGCTGTACACCCTGGCCTGAAGGTCGTTTCCAAAGGTGGTAACAACCCTGAGGGAGATGTATTTAGTGAAACAGCTTTCTCAGTTTTCTGCCTTCGCCCCCGGCACCCTCAGGGACCTGCACCCGTTCTTGCACTTAAATTGCGCGGTAAATGAAACTTAAATGGGTGAATATCTCCCCCCATCGCTGCAATTTCATATGATTTTTTTATTTTGGGTTCTGATTACAAATCATTTATAAAGCCGGAATGTTAAAAGGAAAAAAGTCACTCCTCATTATTGTACTGTATATCGTACCGATCATATATTTTCCGGGATGCGGAGTTTCGGTAGATCTGAACAGGGAGAAAATGACTTTTGATGAATTTTTTGAGGCGTTTGCCTCGTTATACGTTAGTGAGGATGCAGAAAGGGCATTGATTCTAAAGAGGAATTTCCCTGATCATTACTCCGAAATGTGCAAACTGCTGACCGGAAAAATGGTTGACCCTGCACTCTCAAAAGATGAGCAGGTCCTGATGACGATGATCTATTTCTGGGCGGAAACTCTTAAATAAAAACTGAAAGATATGATTTCAAAAGATTTACTCGATATTTTATGCTGTCCCGATAGCAAAGCCGATCTTGTGCTTGAAGGAAATTTCCTCATTTCAACCGATCCGAAAACCAGACGCAAATACCGCATAGAGGATGACATTCCCGTAATGCTGATTGATGAATCAGAGATCATGCCCCTTGAGGAATGGGAAAAAATTATGGAAAAACACGGTATTAAAACAAATCGTTAATACCGATTTTATCGAGGTTATCAGTAAATCTTATATTGCTGTTCAGCCCCAGACCGAGCAGCTTCTGATATTCAAAATCTGATATCTCATACGCTCCGAACAGCTTTGTATGCTCATTAATTATCTGTGAATCCAGCATCACATATTCATTCCTTCTCAGGTGACTTACAAGATGAACAAGAGCTATCTTTGAGGCCTGGGATTTATATGTAAACAT
>CAYPMQ010000357.1:0-3305 GCA_964411625.1 uncultured Ignavibacteriaceae bacterium | reverse complement strand
GACAACACATTATTCGGTGCTGGATGAAATGGGAAATGCCGTGAGCGTTACAACAACAATTAACAGCGGGTATGGTTGCAAAGTTGTTGCTGAAGGTCTTGGTTTTTTCTGGAACAATGAGATGGATGACTTTTCGGCTAAACCGGGGGTTCCTAACCAGTTCGGTCTGATAGGAAATCTTGCTAACGCAATTGAACCCGGAAAAAGAATGCTCAGCTCCATGACTCCGACAATAATTCTTAAAAAAGGAAAGCCCTTTCTTATTCTCGGCTCCCCGGGAGGCGCTACAATAATTACCTCTGTATTTCAGGTAATTCTTAATATTCTTGACTACAATCTGAACGTCAGAGATGCTCTTAAAGCCAAGAGAATGCACCACCAGTGGCTGCCTGATGAACTGCAGCATGAGAAAGATATCACATCCGAAGATAACTGGAAAGATCTTGAAAAAAGAAAGCATAAAAGGGGAATGGTAAGAGTGCTTGGGCTGATTGAGGCCATTCTCGTTAATCAGGTAACAAATCGTGCAACAGGAGCAACAGATCCGAGAGGAAGCGGACTGGCATCGGGGTATTGAGATGATAATCGGGATTGGTGTTGATATCATTGAAATCGACAGAATAAAATCAAGCATCGAAAAATTCGGCGATGCTTTTCTTAAAAAGATCTTTACTGACGGAGAAATTGAGTACTGCCGTGATAAGGGAAGTAAATACACTCATTACGCAGGGAGATTCGCAGCAAAGGAAGCCGTTTATAAGGCAATGTCGCAGTTTATACCAGACCTGTGGTGGAAAGATATTGAAGTGATTAATGACGATCAGGGAAGACCATCCATAAGAAAGTTTGGTAAAATTCAGGAATTCCTGGGTAAGAACTACGAACTGATGATCTCAATATCGCATTCACACAGAGATGCCGTTTGTTATGCCGTGCTTCAAAATAAAACGCAGTAATTTACTCCCCTCTTATAAATAAAACACACTATTTTCGTATTTTAATTAGCTGGTTTTTTCGATTTAAATTCAATGCAGAACAGTAACTTTTTTCATTGCGGAGGCAAAATTCAGCGACAAACCCAAAAACGGCGGCTACAGGCTTAACGCAAGGGTTCTGGTATTAAATCAGAGCTTTGAGCCTATAACCGTATGTAATGTAAAACGTGCCGTAACTTTAGTCATGTTAGGGAAAGCGGAAATTGTAAGTCAGGATACGGAAAAAGGTTTACGAACGGTTTCGGGTGCCTTCCCTTTTCCTGTTGTTATCAGACTGAGAAGGTATATAATTTTGCCCTATAAAAAAGTGATTCTCACCAGAAAAAATATTCTCAGACGTGACTCTTATAAATGCGCATACTGCGGAAGAAGTGATATTGTTCTTACAATTGATCACATCATACCTAAAGCCCGCGGCGGTGCTGATACATGGGAGAATCTTATTACTGCCTGTACCAAATGTAATAATAAGAAGGGTGACAGAACCCCTAATGAGGCAGGAATGAAACTCCTTTTTCAGCCTTTTGTTCCGTCTCACATTCTGTTTATTAAAAATGCTGCCGGAAAAATTGATTCACGGTGGAAACCGTATTTGTTCATAAACTGATTACTGATAATGTTAAAGAAAAAAAGAATTTTAAGCGGTATGCGCCCTACCGGACGACTCCATCTGGGTCATTACACCGGCGCACTGGAAAACTGGATTAAACTTCAGCGTGAGTATGAAAGCTTCCATCTGATTGCAGATTATCATGTCCTTACAACTAACCTTAACACAGAGAATGTATATGATGACTCTGTGCAGATGGTGATTGACTGGCTGGCTGCAGGACTTGAACCTGATCACGCCCCGATGTTCAGACAATCACAGGTTAAACAGCACACGGAGCTTTTTCTGATATTTTCAATGCTCATTACGGCAAACCGTCTTGAACGAAATCCTACAATCAAGGAGCATGTGAGAGATCTGAATATAGAGCAGGTTATTTACGGACATCTGGGTTACCCTGTGCTTCAGTCGGCAGATATCCTTCTCTATAAAGGTGATTATGTTCCGGTGGGTGACGATCAGGTGCCTCATGTAGAGATTACAAGAGAAATGGCCCGTAAATTTAACAATCAGTACGGAGTTGTATTTCCTGAGCCTGAACCTTTGCTGACTAAATTCTCAAGGCTTATTGGTGTTGACGGTAATTCTAAAATGAGTAAGTCACTGGGCAATGCAATTCTCCTTTCAGATCAGCCTGATAAGGTTAAAACTAAATTAAGAAAAGCAGTTACAGACCCTCAGAAACTCAGAAAAGGTGATCCCGGCAGGCCGGAACTCTGTGTTGTGTACTCCTATCATCAGAGGTTTAATCACGATGAAACAGAGTCAATTGCCGCAGACTGCAGAAGCGGTGCGCTTGGCTGTGTTGACTGTAAACTGAGATGTGCTGCAAAGATTTCTGAATTCCTCGATCCTATGCTCCAGACGAGAGCTTATTATGAGAATAATATGAAAAAGGTGCTTGAGATCATTGGTGACGGTGAAACGGCTGCCCGGGAGGTTGCAGAACATACCATGCAGGAAGTCAGAGAAAATATGAAATTAGGCTGAAATTGTTTAAAGTAAAACTTAATCAGTTTGAAGGACCGCTTGATCTTCTGCTTTTTTTTATAAAGCGGGATGAACTTGATATATATGATATACCTATATCACATATAACTAATGAATATCTTACGTATCTTGAATTTATAGAAATGCTGGATCTTGAACAGGCCGGCGATTTTATTCTGCTCGCAGCCACTCTTATGCAGATAAAAGCAAGAATGCTTCTGCCGGCTGAGGTTGATGAGAAAGGAGAAGAGATTGATCCGAGAGCTGAACTCGTGTCAAGGCTTATCGAATACAAGAAGTACAAGGAGATGACCGAAGAGTTTGCTCTTCTGGAAAACAGAATGATGAAAATCAATTTCAGAAGTAACTTTTCACTTGATGAAAAAGAAAAACCTGCTGATCTGGAGTCATTTCTTAAAAATGTTACAGTTTATGATATTGCGAGAGTCTTCAAGAACATAATGACTGAAACGAAAAATGAACCCGTCCACGAAATTAAACGTCCTCCTGTTTCCCTTGATGAGCAGATATCTTATGTAAGAGATAAGATAAAGCAGGTTAAACGTATTAATTTCAGAGATTTAACAAAAGATATTGATGTAAAGCTTAAGTTGATTTATACATTCATAGCTCTGCTTGAACTGGTAAAATCAAAATTAATCGGCATAACGGTCACCGAAAATTTTAATGATTTCACACTCTACGAACTG
>CAYPMQ010000356.1:0-3325 GCA_964411625.1 uncultured Ignavibacteriaceae bacterium | reverse complement strand
CCTCTGGGCAATATGCTTTCCAGGAGATTTGAATATCAGGCAGATAATTATGCGGTAACTTCATCGGGGAAACCTGAGGCATTTATCTCGGCATTGAATAAACTGACAGAACAGAATCTGGGTGATAAGGATCCTCATCCGTTTATTGAGTGGTACTTTTACAGCCATCCCCCGCTCGGGAAAAGGATAGCATCACTAGGTACCTCGCACAGCCTAAAATGACCGGAATTTTTAATGAAACAAAATCTCCGGACTTAAAAAGAAACAATACAAAAGAGCATCATGTGAAATTTAAATTTCATAGTAATAAAATTCATTTGCAATTAAAATTTTTTTAACTAATTTGCAACTTGATTTTACTCCGGAACTCCACTCAGAGAGGTATTAAAGTGGTTATTCCCTGCTTGCTGAATCCACGTCTGAATTGTTGAAGATGAGAAATAAAATAACATAAATATCCGAATAACTTAACCGAAAGGTCGTTAATGAAAAGAAGTGTACTTTTTCTGGCGATAATGGTGACGGGTCTTGGTAGTCTGATAGCTCAGACAGGCCAAGACTGGAAATGGCTTCACCCCACCCCACAAGGCAACCAGTTAAGATGGGTTAAAGCCTGGGATGCAACTAACTGGTATGCAGTTGGCTGGGCAGGAACATTTATGAAGACCACCGATGCAGGTCTTACATGGAATTTTAACCACAAAGTAGGAAGACCTTTTGCCACCTCAGGACAGACCTCAAATGTTAATGATGCTCATTTTTTTGATCAGCAGAACGGTATAACCGTTGGCGGCTCAGGCAGCATCATGAAAACCACAGACGGCGGTGCTACATGGGCTGAAGTTGCAGGAAATCCTCTCGCCTTTGGCAGTACGGTTACCCTTAATCAGATTTTCTTCCTGAACAATAACGTGGGTTACATTGCAGGAGCAAGCGGCAACCTGCTCAAGACAACAGACGGCGGTAATAACTGGACTCTGGTTCCGGTAGGTGTTACCACTACTCTTTATGATGTCTGGACCACTGATGATGTTACAATTCTGGTTGGAACAACATCAGGTAACATCAGAAGATCAACAGACGGCGGTGCTACATGGAGTGCGGTTGCAACAGGCGCCTCGTTCACAGTTCAGAAAATTCAGGGTGACGGCACAGGAAAAGTATTGTGCGCAGGTACATCAACAAACGTAAGAGTATCAACTAATAATGGTGCCACATGGGCTGCAGCAAACACAGGTATTCCCACAACAACATTCTGGGATATTGACTATGTTAACAGCGCATGGTACCTTACCGGAAACAGCTATGCAATCTACAAATCAACAAATGACGGCGTATCATGGGATACTGTTGCAGTACTTGCTCCCGTTGCTCAGCAGCCATGGACTTCAACATACTACTCAACAGATTTCTCCCCCAGTGCAGATTCATTTGTTACAGTTGGCGGCTTTGGTCTCATCAATGTAAGAATGGGTCAGAATATAATGACCAGAACCACCCTTGCAAAACCGGGCACATGGAATGATATATGGGCTTCTGCTCCTAACGGAACAGTAATTGCGGCAGGCGCACCGACAACCACGGGTGCCGTTTTTGATCAGGTATTCCGTTCAACTGATGGCGGTATGACATGGGCAAACACCCCGCTTACCACCGGTTCAACGGCCACTATCTGGTCAATCGAGATGCTTGATAATAATAATGGTTATCTCTGCGGAACGAACAGTGCCGTTTATAAAACCACTAACGGCGGAGCAACCTGGGATTCACTCGTAACCACCGGCCTCCCAACAGGAATGACATTAAGGAAAGTTGACTTCGTTGATGCAAATACCGGCTGGGTTTTTGCCGGAGCTCCCTCATCACTCGCCAACTTCATTTATAAAACCACTGACGGCGGATTGAACTGGACGGCTCAGTCACATGGTATCTCTGCAACATCTGCCGGTCAGATATACAATGCCCATATGGTTGATGCCAACTATGGTTATATTGTTTCATGGCAGCCCATACCTTATAAAACAACTAACGGCGGCACAACATGGACACCACAGGCACTTGTTGATGCTTTTGGAGGTTTCCTTTATGATATAAAAATGGTTGATACTGCAAACGGTTATTGCGTTGGTTCATCCGGAAGAGTGTATAAAACCACAAACGGCGGTGCATTATGGGATACTGTCTCTGTTCCTACCCGTTCTTATTCTTTCCAGGCTCTTGAAGTTGTTGACGGCGTTAATCTGGTAGTTTCGGGCTCTACAGGTGTTACAATGTATTCCAACGACGGAGGATTAAACTGGACAATCCACAATACAGCCGGTTCAACAATGAATGGTCTTTCATATACAAAAGATCAGCAGACAAACGGCTGGGCAGTTTTCGGTGCCGGCTCAAACGGTTATATTTTTAAGAACAGCATTACTCCTGTGCCGGTTGAACTGGTTTCAATGGCCGCAAACGTAACGGGTAATAATGTAACTCTTACATGGAAAACAGCTACTGAAATAAATAACTACGGATTTGAAGTTGAAAGAAAATCAGCATCAGGCAACTGGGCAAAAATCGGATTTGTTGCCGGTAACGGAACAACAGTTGCACCCACAACCTATACATTTGCCGATGCAGGTCTTAACAACGGCAAATATCAGTACAGACTGAAACAGATTGACCTTGACGGTTCATTTGAGTATTCACAGTCAGTAGAGGTTGAAATCGGAACCCCGATGACTTTCTCACTGTCACAGAACTATCCGAATCCCTTCAACCCTGCAACCACAATTTCCTACAGCATTCCCGAGGCTGCAGATGTAACACTGAAGGTATTTGATGTAACAGGCACAGAAGTTGCAACTCTTGTTAACACCAGACAGGATGCAGGCGCATACAGCTTCAATTTTGATGCTTCAAAACTGGCAAGCGGTATGTATATCTACAAGATAGAGGCCGGCAAATACAATGCAGTTAAGAAGATGATGCTCCTGAAGTAATTTTCAGTTAATCATCTGAATTTTTTGAGGCTGCTTCCCTGACGGGGGGCAGCCTTTTTTTTCAGTGACAACAGCCCGCTGTGGCGGGTCAGTGACATCAGTGATATCAGTGGCCGTATATATGTCAGGGAACGCAGATGACTCAGATTTTGGCAGATTCACGCAGATTATAATAAAGTTGAGCGTTGTGGGTTGCCCGATACAGCACAAACGGGATAGAGAATGCCCGGGAGCGGTGGCAAAATATGCGGCTGAAGCCATGAAATATAATAGCTTACCGTGTCCGTCAGCTGAAGCAGACGGCAAGAATATGCGGCTCTTTTCTGTTATTCCTGGTT
>CAYPMQ010000355.1:0-3327 GCA_964411625.1 uncultured Ignavibacteriaceae bacterium | reverse complement strand
GTCCCGGAACTGAAAGATTTCCCGGCTGAATTTATCCATGAACCCTGGAAACTCATGGGCATTGAAAGAAAACTGCTGTTAAATAAGGATCACTCCGATTATCCTTCTCCCGTGATTGATCATGAAAAAACATCGGCGTTCGCAAGGGATATTATGTGGAAGCTTATGAAATCGGAATCTGTCAGAAAAAATAATCCGCATATTCTCCGGACACTCAGCAAACCCGGGAGTATTTAACAAACGGATGCCGCCGGCCCAATCAGTCAGTTTTCGTGATAATTTATGATACCCGCCTGTTAATTATTTGGAATTAATAACTATTTTATAAGATTCTAAATAAAATATTTTTCACACGAGGCTTGCCAATGAGGAGTTTATTATTTCTCTTCCTTTTAATCTTTCAGTTCTCTCTTTTGCCGCAAAATTACAAACAGGTTAAAATATATCTCGATGACTTTTCACAGATTCAGGATCTTTATCTTGCGGGAATTGAGATGGATCATCTTGAAAGAACAAAAGATAATGCAGTAATACTTTTTCTGAGTGATAAGGAATTTGACAAACTGCAGTTAAAAAATTACCGTTATGAAGTTCTGATTAATGACTGGTTTTCTCACTATAATTCGCGACCGGTTTTATCTGAAGCTGAAAAACAAAATATTATTTCAGACAGTAAAATGAATTTCGGAGTTGAGGGACTAAGTTTCGGAAGTATGGGCGGTTATCTCACCCTCTCTGAGGTTTATCAGAAACTTGATTCGATGAAAATTCTTTTCCCGAACATTATCACTTCAAAGGTTCAGATCGGTACAACTGTTGAAAACAGACCTATGTATGCCGTTAAAATATCCGACAACCCTGACATCAATGAAAACGAGCCGGGAGTTCTTTACACAGCGCTTACACACGCCCGTGAGCCCGGCGGAATGATGACTGTGATGTATTATATGTACTGGCTGCTTGAAAATTACGGTACAAATCCCCAGGCAACTTATCTCGTTAATAACAGACAGATTTATTTTATCCCCGTTGTAAACCCCGATGGATATGAATACAACAGATCAACCAACCCCAACGGCGGGGGAATGTGGAGAAAAAACAGAAAAAATAACGGCGGTTCATACGGAGTAGATCTGAACAGAAATTTCGGACCTCAGAGCTACTGGAACAGTCCTTACGGCGGCTCTTCAACATCACCGTCAGCAGATGATTACCGCGGCACAGCGCCATTTTCCGAGCCGGAAAGTCAGGCGGTGAGAGATTTTCTTATCGGTAAAAATATTAAATCATCACTGAACTACCACACATACAGTAATTTACTGATTTATCCTTACGGCTGGAATCCGGTTACCAAAACGCCAGATTCGCTTATTTTTCTTGAGTATGCACAGGATATGACTGCATGGAACGGATATGAATACGGAACGGCAGATGAACTTCTTTACCCTGTAAGAGGAGTTTTTGACGATTATTATTATGACGGAAACATTCCGGGACATGGAAAGATCTTCTCGATGACCCCGGAGGTGGGCTCCAGTTCTGATGGTTTCTGGCCTGCTCAGAGCAGAATCTTTCCGCTTGCCCAGGAAAATCTGAATCCTAACATCTACCTGAGCATGATTGCCGGGGAGTTTGTCAGCACCAAAAATTACACTCTTAACAAACAGTATATTAATCCGGGCGATACCGTTGAAATTACTCTTCAGCTTAGGAATAAAGGTATTAGTACGGCAAATAATGTAAATATACAGCTGATTTCTCTGAACAGTTTTGCGACTGTAACAACCGGTAATACAATGGTTGACTCAATTGCTTCATTTGCTACTGTTAATACTGCTCAGCCCCTTAAATTTTATGTCTCACCTTCAGCCCCCTCAGAAGCACAGATTAAACTGCTTTCAACAGTTACAGTTAACGGAGTTGTAACGGGAGCTGATACTATTAAAATGATAGTAGGCGTACCCACATATATTTTTAATGACACCACAAATAATCCGACTGTCAAATGGGTAATGACGGCATCACCTTCAACTAATCAGTGGGATGCAACAACCTCATCATTTCATTCAACACCTAATTCTTATACCGACAGCAAAAACGGAAACTACCTCAGCAATGCAACCGTTACAATCACGAGTAAAGACCCCATTGATCTTACTCAGTATTCGGCTCCCAAAATGACATTCTGGTCTAAATGGGACATTGAAACAAAGTGGGATTGCGGTGTAATTCAGATTTCCACAAACAACGGTGCGAGCTGGTCATATCTTACTGCCACTTCCTCCAAGCCGGCCTCCGGAAGCGGAAAGCAGGTGCCTGCAGGCATTCCGATCTATGACGGCATCAAATCTTCCTGGAGTCTTGAGGAAGTGAATCTTCAGCCTTATGCCGGTCAGCAAATCAAACTTCGCTTCGAACTCAGAACTGACGGCAGTATCGTTGGCGATGGCTGGTATCTTGATGATTTCGGAATTTTTATCTACTCGCTGGTTCCGGTGGAGCTTACCTCATTTTCTGCTGAAAAAGCAGGCAATGCCGTCAGACTTTCATGGTCAACCAAATCCGAACTGAATAATCTGAGATTTGACATCCAGAGACTTAACAATGACGGATGGAAGACCATTGGTTCAACTGCGGGTAAAGGTACAACCACAGAGCCCTCATCGTACACTTTCACGGATATGAATCCTCTGGCAGGTAAAAATCTTTACCGACTTAAACAGATTGATTACGACGGTACTTACAGACTCTTCAATTCTAATGAAGTCTGGTTTGAACAACCGTATACATATTCACTCAGCCAGAATTATCCTAATCCCTTCAACCCGTCAACAAAGATAAGCTTTTCATTGCCGGTTAAAGAGAGGGTAACTCTGAAGATTTATAACCTGCTGGGTGCTGAAATATCAACTCTTGCAGATGGTATTTTTGAAGCGGGTGTGCATTCGGTTTCCTTTGATGCAGCATCACTTACAAGCGGTGTTTATTTTTATGAAATCAAGACTGAAGGTTTCTCCAAACGGATGAAGATGATGCTGGTTAAATAGAGTAACCCTGCATTTTCAGGATTTTTCTGAGGCTGTTCCGTTTTCGGAACAGCCTTTTTTTTGCAGGCCTGGAAAATATCTGATAAAAAAGTAAATGAAAAATTTCGCCGGGGGTCTGACCGGACTGAAATATCAGCATGCACGAATAATTCCCCTTAAAATTCCGCACCCGGGTACCTCCGGAATGTCATATAAAAATCTCAATAGATATTTCTTCAACTCAAGCGGTAACACAGAGCAGCGGGATTACTAATTATTATCTGTTCTGCAAATCAGTCTT
>CAYPMQ010000354.1:0-3337 GCA_964411625.1 uncultured Ignavibacteriaceae bacterium | reverse complement strand
GAATTATGGCCTGTAGTAAACGAGATTAATGAAATTTATTCTTCGCTTCAGAATCTGACAGATGATGATCTGCGCGCAAAAACCAGGGCTTTAAGAGAAAAGCTTAATGAGGAAACAAAGGAACTCAGAGAAAAAATTGATGAACTGAATGCGCGTCTTAAATCAGATGATGAAAAGGACATGCAAAAAGTTTATGATGAGCTTGATGAAGTTCAGGCAGAACTTGACGAGAAATATGAAGAAATACTTGATGAGATACTTCCTGAAGTTTTCGCGATTGTAAAAGACACATGCCGCCGTCTTGTAGGCCGGCAGTACTCCGTTATGGGACATAAAGTTACTTGGGACATGGTTCCCTATGATGTTCAGCTCATGGGCGGAATAGTTCTTCACCAGGGAAAAATTGCAGAAATGGCAACCGGTGAAGGTAAAACCCTTGTTGCCACACTGCCGATTTTCCTTAATGCTCTTACGGGCCGCGGAGTACATCTTGTTACTGTGAATGATTACCTGGCACAGCGTGATGCAGAGTGGATGGGTGAGATTTATAAATTCCACAATCTGACCGTTGGCGTTATCCTGACTAATATGTCGCCCGAGAAAAGAAGAGAGTCCTACAATTCGGATATAGTGTACGGAACGAATAATGAGTTTGGTTTTGATTACCTGAGAGATAACATGGCATCTGAGGCAGAATATCAGGTACAGAAAGGCCACATCTACGCAATAGTGGATGAGGTTGACTCCGTACTCATTGACGAGGCAAGGACGCCCCTTATCATTTCCGGTCCGGTCGATGATGACAACCAGAAGTTTGATGAAATGAAGCCCAAAATAGAAAGGCTCTTTAAACTACAGAATGACCTTATTTCCGGCATTCTGAAACAGGGGGAAGAAATGATGAAAAATGCTCCCTCCAAAGATCAGATGACAGAGGCAGGTGTACTCTTTTTCAGAGCATTCAGAGGGCTCCCGAAACATTCAAGGCTGCTTAAAATCATGGCAGAACCGGAATACAGGAAAATGATCAATGAGACCGAGCTGGAATATCTCCGTGAAAAAGGTAAAAATATGCATATCATTGATGACGAACTTTTCTTCGTGATTGATGAAAAGAATAATACCATTGAACTCACGGATAAAGGCCGGGAAGAGTTAGCCAGAGGAACGAGAGAAGATAAAAATTATTTCGTGCTTCCCGATCTGGGCACCGAGATCCACAGGCTCAGAAACGATGAATCGCTTACTGATGCTGAGAGGCTGAAAAAAGAGGAAGAACTCAACAGAGAATTTGCAGAGAAAAGCGACCGCCTCCACACAATTAATCAGCTTCTTAAAGCCTACGCACTTTTTCAGAAGGATGATGAATACGTTGTGACCGAAGACGGCAAAATTGCGATAGTTGATGAGTTTACCGGCCGTATTCTTCCCGGAAGAAGGTATTCAGATGGACTGCATCAGGCAATTGAAGCAAAGGAAAATGTGAAGGTAGAAAGAGATTCACAGACCTTGGCAACAATAACGCTTCAGAATTACTTCAGAATGTATAAAAAGCTTGCCGGTATGACCGGTACCGCAGAAACAGAAGAATCAGAGTTTTTCCAGATTTATAAACTTGAGGTTGTGGTTATTCCCACAAACAAGCCGATAAAAAGAGAGGATCTTGATGATCTGATCTATAAAACCAAGCGTGAAAAGTATAAGGCGGTTATTGATAAAGTCACCGAACTTAAGGCAGCCGGCAGACCTGTTCTTGTTGGTACCACCTCAGTTGAAGTTTCAGAAACACTGAGCAGAATGCTCAAAATGAAAGGTGTTGCTCATAACGTACTTAACGCAAAGCAGCATCAGCGTGAGGCGGAGATCGTCGCGTTTGCAGGTCAGCCCGGGGCTATCACAATTGCAACAAACATGGCAGGACGCGGAACCGATATTAAGCTTGGTCCCGGTGTTATTGATAAAGGCGGTTTATATATTTTAGGTACAGAACGTCATGAAGCCAGACGTATTGACAGACAGCTCAGAGGACGTTCAGGCCGACAGGGAGACCCCGGTACAACTCAGTTTTACATCTCACTGGAAGATGACCTGATGAGGTTGTTCGGTTCTGAGAGAGCTGCACCCATTATGTCAAGACTAGGACTTAACGACGGTGAGGTTATTACACACCCTATAATAACGAAATCAGTTGAGAGAGCGCAGAAGAAAGTTGAAGAGAACAACTTCGCTATCAGAAAAAGACTTCTTGAATATGATGACGTAATGAATCAGCAGAGAACCATCATCTATGATAAGAGGAATAAAGCTCTGAGAGGACAAAGACTCAAAAATGAGATTCTGGATATGATGGCTGAGATTGTTGAGGAAACGGTTGAAAAGTACTTTGATGAAGGTAATTTTGAAGCAATTCAGAGAGAAGTAACCCTTAATTTCCTTACAAACGTGGAGATTGATCCTAAAGAAGCTGCTGATCTGGGTAAATCGGGTGTTGTTGATATGATAATTGATGCTGCAACAGCGTTTTATGAGCGTAAAGAGGAGCAGCTCGGGCATGAATTCCTGGCAAGAATCGAGAGATTTGCGGTTCTTTCGGTTATAGATAATAAATGGAAAGAACACCTCAGAGATATGGATGACCTTAAAGAAGGTATCGGTCTCAGGGCGTACGGTCAGAAAGATCCTCTGCTTGAGTACAAGGGCGAGGCTTATAAACTCTTCGTTGAGCTGCTGACTGTGATCAGAAATGAAACCGTTATGTTCTCTTATAAATTTTTCCCCTCGGAGGAGTCTGCAATTCAGGCAGTGAGAAGGCCTTCAAGACAGAGATTCACTGAATCCAAGCAGTCAGTTGAAGGATACGGCGGATCACGTGAAACCAGCCAGCCGGCAGGAAGACCCCAGCCGGTGAGAGTTGAGGAAAAAGTAGGCAGAAATGATCCCTGCCCATGCGGCAGCGGCAAAAAATATAAAAACTGTCACGGGAAAAATGCGTGATGAAAAAAATTGAAGCAATAATAAGACCCTTTAAGCTTGATGAGGTGAAAGAAGCTCTCATCGAAGCCGGAATCAAAGGCCTGACAATAACAGAGGTGCGCGGTTACGGCAGGCAGAAGGGTCATACCGAAGTTTACCGCGGAAGCGAATACAGGATAGAGTTTGTCCCTAAAATCAAAATTGAGCTTGTTGTAGAAGCTGAAAAACTTGAAGAGGCAATTGACTGCATAATGCGTACGGCTTCAACAGGACAAGTTGGTGACGGTAAAATCTTTATCTCTGATGTTTCTGATGTTATAAGGATACGTACGGGAGAATCGGGAAAAGATGCGCTGTGATAAAT
>CAYPMQ010000353.1:0-3428 GCA_964411625.1 uncultured Ignavibacteriaceae bacterium | reverse complement strand
ATTCAAGACTGGCCTACGGGGGCGAACTGGAAAAACAGCAGAAGTTTCTTCATGCGCTGCAGATTTATCATGCAATAATGATGGAGCATCCTGATTTCAGTGAAGCTTTTTATAAAACAGCGGAGATGTATGAAAGACTGGGGAATACAAATGCCGGAATTAAAATATTGAGGGAACTTTCAGAATCCAAACCTGAAGCAATTGAAATCAGGTTGAATTTTGCTCAGTACCTTTTCAGAAACCGGAAGTGGAGTGAGGCGATAAAAATTCTTGATACTATAGACTTCAATCAGGAGCCACTTATTCTTTTTCTGCTGGGCTACAGTCATATGATGCTGGAGGAGTATAAGCCGGCAGTTGATGAATTTGAGTTGTACCTTAGAATGGATGAAAAGTCTGTTTACCGTGATGATGTTTATCTGTATCTGGGGAAGTGTTATGTATATCTCGACCTGACTGAAACCGGTTTTGAATATCTGGAAAAATGTGGGCTGAGTGAAAGCGAAGAATTTGAACTTCCTCTTTATAAATCTATTTGTTATTTTAAGAAAAGAATGTTCAGTCATGCCAAGGAGCAGATAGATCTGGCTATCCTGAATGAGAAAAAGGATACTTATCTGTATGAGTGGACAGGAAGAATTTACATAGAAACAGAGAATTACCGGCGTCTGGAAAAAATTCTGCTGGAATTTCTTGAGGAATCAGACGGAAGTTCATTGATTTATACACATCTCGGTATTGCGCTGCAGGAACAGAAAAAAGCAGAAGCCGCGCTGGGATGTTTCAGGATTGCAAGACAGCTTAATCCTCATAATCAGTATCTGGAGAGAGTAATTAAAGCATACAGTTATGAAAATAAAGTTTGACATCAGATTAACAGCGGTTTTAATTTTCTTTGCCGTTTTGCCTCTGGCAGGACAAAAAAATGCAGCCGATACTGTTTTCAACGATGCTCTTTATCTGTATAAGTCAGGTAATTATGCACAGGCAGCCGAGTTATTCAATTTTCTGAGAATCAATTTCCCGGGAAACAGGCTTAATGCTTATGCCGGTTTGTATGAAGGTAAGTCAGGGCTTGCGGGCAAAGAATACCTTTATTCAAGAAACATATTCAAATCTGTACTGTCAGAACACCGGACCGGCTTTGTGGCAGATGAGGCAAAAATGTCACTCGCCTTTAATTATCTTAAGATAATGAAGCCTGATTCTGCGGCACACATCCTTATTAATCTGATAAACACAACCTTTGATTACTCTTATATAGATTCTGCAAAAAAATACCTTTCATCCGTTCTTCTGAATCAGATGACTCCTGAACAAATAAGAAAACAGGCAGAATTTTTCTCTAAAAGCAAGGCAGCAGCGATTCTGTGTCTTATTTATGGTGAATCCCTCAGGCAGCAGAGTCTTGTTGATTCATCAAATTCCGTACTCAGCTTTGTAGTAAAAGATTTTCCCGGAACGCAGGAAGCGATAATTGCCTCTGAGATCAGGCAAAAACCATTTAACTACAATAATATTGCAGGAACTCAATATCTGCTGGTTCTCCTTCCGCTCTTTGAAAGCAAAGATTCTCTTCAGACCGGGGTTGCATACAATGCTCTGCAGGGGATAATGTATGCGGTTGAATCATTTAATGCAACATCAGAAAGAAAATTTGCCATATTGATAAAAGATACCCGGCGTGACCGTCTGACGATTGAAAAAATTTATGAGCAAGTAAAAGATATTAAAGGTATAGTGGCTATTATCGGGCCGCTGTTTTCTGAAGAATGCAAGGATGTGGTTGAAGTTTTCAGAGTAATGAATGTTCCTGTAATTTCCCCTACTGCAACAGCCCCCGGACTTACCGAAGGCAATGATGTATTTATTCAGGCAAATACCTCGTTTGAGATAGGCGCCAGAGGAATGGCTCAATACCTCCGTAAAGTAGAAAATAAAGCACGAATAGCGGTGCTCAACAGTACCGAGGGATATTCTGCTATACTCGCCGATGAATTTATAAAGGAATTTACAAGGCTGGGCGGCTCAATTACCGCGAGAACGACATACTCAATTAAGGAAACCGATCTGCACCCGCAGATTGAAAAACTATCCAGGTTCAGAACTGAAATTGAAGGGATATACGCCCCCATCTCTGATCCGAAGGCAATCAATCCTATAATTATGGCAATCGAGGATGAGGAGCTGGAAGTTCCCGTTTACGGTAATCAGGACTGGTCATACGGAGCCAGCCTTGAAACCAATACCGTTCTTCTGGAGAAAATTGTACTGGCAAGTGATTTCTTTGTTGAATATCAGGATGAAGATTATATCAGGAAATCGCATGAATTTGCTGAATTAACCGGAAACTACTTTGACAGAAATGCAATTTACGGATATGACGCAACAATGATGTTTCTGCGAAAGTTTTCAAAAGCAGGATTTGATAATAAAAACTTTCTCGCCTCAATTAATGATGCCGCTGGTGAAAGGGGACTTCATAAAAGTTTTATTTTCGGCTCTGAAAGGATAAACAGATCGTTAAATATCATAAGATACAATGACGGAATGTTTAATCTGATAACAAAATATAACGTGGAATAGGTGTAAGATAAGAGTTAAAGAATTAAGTCTTGATGACAGACCCCGGGAGAAACTGCTGCAGCATGGGGCGCAGGTACTTTCTGATGCTGAACTGCTTGCAATTATTTTCAGAACTGGTACCAGAGGGAAATCAGTGGTTGAGATATCTATGGAACTATTAAGGGATTCAGGCGGTTTAAGATTTTTATCGGTATATACTGCAGGAAAGCTCCAGAAGATATCAGGAGTGGGAAAAGATAAAGCCGCAACACTTCTTGCCGCTTTTGAACTTGGGAGAAGAGCCGGGAGCGGTAAAAAATGGCTTATAGATGAACCCGCTACCGGTCCTGAGATTATTGGCAGATATTTCTGTGAAATTCTTAAAGACGAGCAGAAAGAGCACTTTTTTGTGGTCTGTCTCAATACTCAGAACAGGATAGTCAAATATGAAAAAATCTCGACCGGCTCACTTGATCATAGTATTGTTCATCCGCGGGAGGTCTTTAAAGCAGCAATAGATAACCTGGCAAAAAGTATTGTTCTTGTTCATAATCATCCCAGCGGAAATCCTGAACCAAGCATTTCGGATATACAGGTGACCAAAAGATTGGCTGAAGCCGGAAAAATTTTTGAAATACCCGTGCTTGATCACCTGATTATTGCAGGTAATAGTTTTACAAGCTTTAATGAAAGAGGGATTATTTAAAGTATTTAATTTCCACTTAATAAAAATTTTTATATATTGCAAGAACTATTATTTCTATACTTGCGAAAACCAAAAAATTTTCTAATTAAATAATTAATTATCAACACAAGGAGAAAGCCTATGAAGTCATTTAGAATGATTGCTATGGCTGCTGTGC
>CAYPMQ010000352.1:0-3477 GCA_964411625.1 uncultured Ignavibacteriaceae bacterium | reverse complement strand
GAAGCGGACTGGTTATAGCAACCGTTCCCCTAAGAGGATATGATGACAGAACCGTTGGCCCAAGGCAGGCAAACGGTGATATTATAGGCGGCCGTGTTTCATTAAAATACACTGCTGAGTTAAGATTTGCAGTGGCTCTTGATCCCATACCGCTTTATATACTGGCTTTTGCAGAAGCAGGAAACGTTTTTGAAGGTATTCAGACTGCAGATTTCTTTAATCTCAGACGCGCTGCAGGTTTTGGTGCAAGAATCCTGATAAATCCCATAGGTCTTATCGGATTTGATCTCGGATACGGATTTGACCGTAAAGAAGTTGACGGAACAGATCCTAAATGGCAGTTTCACTTCCAGTTCGGAAGAGGACTTTAGTAATTAATTAAATTCAGAGGTTATAGTGAAGAGAACAGCTCTTTTATCAATCATTTTAATTTTTAGTGTAGTTGTAAGTGCCCAGACTAATCCTCCTGCCTCAGCAGGTACTAAAGTCGGTTATGTAAATCTGGATAAAATTCTTCAGGAATTTCCGGAAGCTATCCAGGCTGACGGACAGCTCAAGGCACTTGAGAAAACATATAAGTCAGAACTTGATTCACTTGTGGCTGATCTTCAGGAACAGGTTGCCCAGTTCCAGAAACAGCAGGGAAATATGCCCGAAAAACAAAAAACAGATCTGCAGGTTAAACTTGTCAACCAGAACAAATATATTGAAGATTTACAGGCACAGAGAAGAGACGAACTGCTCAAGAAACAGTCAGATCTTTTCAAGCCGATCAAGGAAAAAGTTTATGCAATGGTTGATGTTATAGCCAAAGAAGAAGGCATGAATATGGTGCTTGACAGATCAAGTGATGCCCTTGTTGTTTACGCAGATGCAAATCTTGACATAACTTATGAAGTTTTAATACGTCTGAAAAAAGGCAACAAATAACAAGTACTCAGATGAAAAAAACAATTTTCACAGCGGCTGTAATACTGCTCCTTTTTTCTGGGAGCAGTTACGCCCAGCTTAAGATAGGCTATGTTGATACAGATGCCATTCTTAAAGATCTCCCCGACGCTCAGGATGTACGCAGTCAGCTTGATCAGCTTATTTCGGAATGGCAGGGAGAACTCAACAGAATGCAGAATGAGCTCAAGTCAAAATATGACGATTATGAGAAACGTAAACTCATAATGTCGGATCAGACCAGAGCAGAAGTTGAGGAAGAACTCACCAAGCTGGAAAAAGACATAATTGCATACAGAGAGAAAAAGTTTGGCAATTCAGGTGAACTCTTCACAAAACAGGAAGAGCTTATGAAGCCGATTCACAATAAGCTTTTTAATGTGATTCAGGATGTTGCCAAGCAGGAGAGCCTCGATTTTGTCCTGGACAGGAGCGGCGGGGTTCTGATTCTCTATGCAAAAGCAGAGTATGACATAACAGCGCTTGTTATCGAAAAAATGAAATAAAAGAGGATTATGCCGGTATTAGTTTCAGAAATAGCCAGACTCGTCGGTGCAGAAGTGATCGGCGACAAAAACCTTATTATAAACAATATTTCAAAAATTTCTGATGCTGATACCGGTTCTCTTACTTATCTGTACAACCCTGCTTACGAAAAGTATTTTGAATCATGCCGTGCATCGGCTATAATGGTTAAGCCTGATTTTAGCCGCACCCGTGAAGACATAACTTATATTCTGACTCCTCAGCCTGAAAAATCTTTCCAGAAAGCCGTCACTGCATTTTTTTACAGAGGATACCGTCTGACAGGTATTTCTGCCCGTGCAAGAATTCACCCCGGAGCAGTAATCGGGGAAAACTGCGCAATAGGTGAAAATGTGGTTATCTCAGAAGGAGTGAAGATCGGGAATAACTGCAAAATATTTCATAATGCAGTAATCCTGGAAGATTGCAAAATCGGCAATGACACAGTTATTTTCCCCAATGTAACGCTTCGTGAAGAATGTGTGGTTGGCAACAATGTGATCATTCACGCCGGAGCTGTTATTGGTGGTGACGGATTCGGATATGTTAAAGATGCTTCAGGCAATTATCAGAAGGTACCCCAGGTTGGCAATGTTGTTATAGAAGATAATGTTGAAATAGGATGCAATGCAACCATAGACCGTGCAGCGCTCGGCTCCACTATCATCAAATCAGGCACCAAGATAGACAATCTGGTTCAGATTGCCCATAATGTTGAGGTAGGAAACAGAACAGCCATTTCAGCTCAGACGGGTGTATCGGGAAGCACGGTAATCGGGGATAATTGTATTATAGCGGGTCAGGTCGGTTTTGTTGACCACATTGAAATTGCAGAAGGGGTGATAATTGCCGCACAGTCAGGGGTGTCAAAATCAATAAAAGAACCCGGTATATACTGGGGGTATCCCGCCAAAAACCTTAAAGAAGGCCGTAAAACGGAAGCCCACATCAGAAACCTCGCAGATTACGCCAGAAGAATCGCTGAACTTGAAGAAAAAGTGAAAAAGCTGGGGGGGTAACACCAGCCATCGGGCTCGCGCCGGGGGCAAGAAGTGTGGCAACCCCATCCATGGGGCTGGTTAATGTGCAATAAATGTAATCCTGTTAAGTTAACAGTAAACAAATAACTATAAATAAGAATGGGTATAGATTCTCACCGCAGATTTTTGCCTCACTTTTACCCCGCAAATGTACCAATATTTGTAACCTTCCGAACTAAAGATTCGCTTAGTAAAACTCTTGTTAAGGAGATTACCAATAAATATCTGGCTGAAATGACTGAGCTTGAAAAAGTTGAAATTCCGAACAGGGATGAGAAACTGGCAGAACTCAAAAAAAAGTATTTCTACATTATTGACAAATACTGTGACTCCATAAATTGCAGTGATGTGGATCTTACATCGCCCCCGAATCTTAATATAATCAGAGAATCTGTTCTTTTTAACCCCTCTGAGATTGTTAATGTGCTTTGTTTTACTATAATGAGAAATCATATACATCTCCTGCTCGTTTTTCCGGAATCAAACAACAGCCTTAACGGTAAGAAAATACGACTGCCTGATTACATACATAATGTAAAAGGATACACCGGGAAAATGATCAATAAGAATGAGAAGAGAACAGGAAGTCTCTGGATGCGGGAATATTATGATGTACTGATAAGATCCCGGAAACAGTTATGCAGAACCGTTAGTTATATTTTACAAAATCCTGTCAAGGCGGGAATGTTCAGGAGCTATGAACAGGCTGTTAATAATTATTGGAATGATGAGCTGATTTTCTCTCTAAGCGGATACACTGTTAAAGATATAATGGAGATTTATGGGAGGAGATGAATATTTTAAGCTGTAAGATCAGCGATGGGTGGGGTATTGGATGACTGTCAGATCTCACCCCGATGGGTGCGACATTGGATGACTGTCAAATCTCACCCCGATGGGTGGGGCATTGCATGAATGTCAGATCCCCACCCCGATGGGTGGGGCATTGCATGAATGTCAGATC